>JALWRY010000230.1 GCA_027080445.1 Thiohalobacter sp.
GTATTGAATATTTTGATAAACCGTTCAGTTCACTCGGACAAATCCGCTTTAATGCTGAGTTCCAGAAACAGGAAGGCCTGATCTTTGATGGCGCCCAGTCACCTGGCGCGGGTCGCAATGATAATGTTGGCGGATTCGACAGCATTCTCTACGACTTCAACGGACGGAGCTGGGGTTGGTATGCCGATGTGGGTTACGATATTCAGGGTCACTTGCGCAAGCTGGGCATTCCCGCCAAACGCACAACCATCAACCTGCGGTATGATTATTTTGACCGCAATGATGGCAATGTCGCGCGTGAAGTGCAGATGAAGACCTGGTCACTGACGGGCGAGTACTTCTTCCACAAGAAGGCGCGTGCGACGCTGACCTATCAGTGGCGTGACTTCAATGCCAATAACCGTACAGGTAATCAGAAAATCAATGGTAATGCGGTACTCGGTCAAATCGACAACCGCATCGGCTTACAGGTGACATTCATCTACAAGAATGTCTTGCTGCGCTGAGGTCGTTACCGCTATTGTGTGTAAAAGAGAGGCTCGCAAGAGCCTCTCTGTTTTTTACATCACAGATTTTCAAGAGGTCCGACGTGGAAAGACGGAAAATGTACAGACTGTTGTTGTGCCTGTGTGTTTGCCTTGTGCCATTCACCAGCCAAGGCGCAAAACGTGAGCCTGCAGCGGTTGTTGTGCCGGATGTTCCACCCTTGCCCGAGAATGTTTTGCAAACGCGGTTGGCACCAGTGCCGAACGGCGCGCAACTGGTTCTGCCATCCAAACCCGATCAACCCCGGGCATTGCTGAAACATGCACTTTCCCGCCTGGGGATTTCAGTGACGGGAGCGGGTAGCGCCGATCAACCTTTTCTGACCGGCTGGATACGCTGGATCTATAACCCGAAATCAGGTAGAGGCGGGAGCCGTGGTCACGGCAACTTTTTCTCACGGCTTAACGAACGGCATCGTTTCCGTTTTATCGTATCCACCCGCAGTACAGACGCGGTTATAAAAGTTGAGGATGCTGTGCACCAGCGCGAAGTGGATATCACGCCTGACAGTACCTATTCATGGTTGAAATGGAAAGATTATGAACCCCAACCCGGCGCAGCACTGACCTTCCTGCGCAGATTGCAGGGTGATATTGAGTCAGCCATGTCCAGCCAGGTTATGGCCTTGCCATCAGAAGACACTGCCAGCCGCCCGGTAGCGGCTGCGCCGCGGCTGCCGGGTTCACGATTGTCACCCGCAGACAAGACGCCAGCGGCCCCGGCGGAGGCGACTGGTGCAAAAGCAAAAAGATACGCGCCGTCGGCCCCTGTCATCCCGGTTGTCCCGACGGCAAAGGTACAGCTAAGCCCGCAGTCCAGGGGGACTTCAATCCCTGCACCTGCCGCCAATTCCGGTGCACTTTTTGTACGTGCTGACATTGGACGGACCTGGCGCAGTCTGCTGAAGGCGCTATCAAGCCTCGGCATTTCCATAAAAAGTGCCGACCCGCAGCAGCACCTGATAAGCACCGACTGGATCGAGGCGAACTACAGCAAAAAGAACCATCGACTCCATTTGCAGTCTACGGGTGAAGGTGACTGGGCATTCAGTTTCACCGGTCACGGCAGGCAACGGCACCGCTTTCAGTTGATGGTGGTGCCGGCTGCAGGTGGCTCCCTGGTTTACGCCTATCACACAGGTTTCCAGGAACAGTACGACAAGACGCCGGATTCAAGCCAGACCTTGCTTGGCTGGCGCGACAGGCGCACCGATCCACAGGTGGCAACGGCGTTCATCCGCCGCTTGCGATTGATACCCTGAGTCGAGGACAGGAGGCAACGCATGAAAAAGTCTGATCAGCGCTTTCCGCGCGTACCGCTGGCGGCGCTACTGGCCGGCACCTTGTCGGCCAGTAGCGCGTTGGCTGCCGACCAGAACCCCTTTGCACTTAACGACCTCGGCAGTGGCTACAAGGTCGTTGATGCCGAGGGAACCGGCGACAATGGCGACAAGGTGAAAAAAGACGGCCAATGTGGCAGCGACAAGGCGAAAAAAGCCAACGAGGCAGTGTGTGGCATTTACCAGATTGGCAGCAGCCACAAGGACCCCTCCAAAGTGAAAGATGGTAAATGCGGGGGCCACAAGCCCGTCGAGGCATTATGTGGCGGCGATAAATAACGGACCAAAGTTTTTAACAACAGGAAGGTAAAAGCAATGAAACGAATCGTATTGGCTGTGTTACTGACATTCGCTCTGGCGGCAGTGGCCAGTGCCGGTGAGGGGGTAATCCGGGTCAAGAGCCCTTACTCCGTCGTGCAGACACTTGATCGTTTTGAAAAGATCGTCAAATCCAAAGGGATGACCGTTTTCACCCGAATCGATCATGCCGCGGGCGCCGCGCGTGTGGGGAAAGCCCTGCGACCGACGCAACTGCTGATATTCGGCAATCCGAAACTGGGCACCCTGCTCATGCAGAGCAATCAGACCGCGGCCATCGATTTACCGATGAAGGCGCTGGCATGGAAAGATGCCAGCGGCCAGGTCTGGCTGGCGTATAACGATCCGGCTTACCTGGCCAGGCGGCACGGGATCACGGACCGTGGCGCTGTGGTAAAGAAAATGCAGAAAGCGCTGGGCGCGTTCAGCCGGGCGGCAACAAACCCATAATCGTTCGGTGATCGTTTAAGATGTACGGGGACTCTCCTCACCAGGGTGGTTTGCGTGCTTATCATCAACAGCGTACTCGGCGATGCCACCGGTGGTCGCTGGCAGGTTGTCTGCGATTATAGCCATAGCCTGCGAAAGCAGGGCCACGAGGTGGTGATGCTGCTGGCCGATACCTTGCCGGCTGCCTTGCCCGGGTTGCCGGCCGGTATCGACGTGATACGGGTGCGTAACCACGGCCACTATGACTGGCCGGCGGCGTGGCGACTGGCGCGACGCCTGAAGGGGCGACAGCCGGATATCGCTATAGCCCATTGCAGCCGCTCCGTGGCGCTGTTGAGGCATGCGCTGAACGGTCGCGCGCCGGTGATTGCCGTGACGCACAGCAGCAAAGTCAGGCGACTGCTGAAGGCGGATGCCATCATCGCGCTGACCGACGGCTTGCGTGAGAAAATCCGTGCGGAGTCCAGCGGTCAACACAGTCCGGTTTACGTCGTACCCAACAGGATCGACCCGCTTCCCGATGCCTGTCCACAACCCCGACCATTACAGCATCCCCCTGTGATAGGTGCGCTGGGCCGTTTTGACCGGGTGAAGGGATTTGATGTGTTCATCGAGGCCCTGGGGCGGCTGGCTGAACAGGGCGTTACGTTCCGCGCGCGACTGGTGGGCGCCGGAGAGGAAGCGCCGCGATTGCGCGAGCAGATCCGGGTGCTGAAACTGACCGACCGGGTCGAACTTAGCGGCTGGATTCCCGTCGAGGCGGTGGGCGCCTTTCTGTCCGGACTCGACCTGCTGTGCGTCCCGGCGCGCTCGGATGCCTTCGGCCTGACGCCGCTACAGGGGGCCGCCGCCGGTGTTCCGATGTTGCTGTCAACGGCCAGCGGGCACCGCGCCATGTTTGCCGAAGGGCGCGAAGCACTGTTTTTTGAAGTGGACGATGTCACCGCCCTGGCCGGGCGGATTCAGCAGTTTCTGGACGATTCCGCCCTGCAGGAACGGCTTCCGGCAGCGGCTTTTGAGCGGGTGAAATGTGGCTATTGCGAGGCGGCTGTCACCCGGGGCATACTGGACGCAGTTAATAACACATTGTTAGTAAATAATAAAATATGATGCTCTATAAATATATATAACTCTATAAATAGAGTTATCAATTAATTTTGTGTCCTGTTGCCTAATTAGCCCCCCGTCATTGCGAGCGCCGCGCGGCAATCTCCCACAGCCTGGTACCAGACCCAAAGAGATTGCCGCGCGGCGCTCGCAATGACGGGGTGGTGGGTTACAATCTGCTGTCTTTTTACCCGGTTTGCAGGCATGGCGAAGGAACAACATTACCAGGTGATCGTGGTCGGTGGTGGCCACGCGGGAACCGAGGCCGCACTGGCGTCGGCGCGTACAGGTGCGCGTACCTTGCTCCTGACCCACAATATCGAAACCCTCGGCCAGATGAGTTGCAACCCGGCTATCGGCGGTATCGGCAAGGGACACCTGGTAAAGGAAATCGATGCCCTCGGTGGCGAGATGGGCCGCGCCGCGGATCGCGCCGGCATCCAGTTCCGGCGCCTCAACGCTAGCAAGGGCCCGGCCGTGCGCGCTACCCGCTGCCAGGCCGACCGCCAGTTGTACCGTCGCGCGATCCGTCACAGCCTGGAAAACCAGCCCAACCTGAGCTTGTTCCAGCAGGCCGTCGATGACCTGCTGGTCGAGAGAGATCGCGTCACCGGCGTGCTGACGCAAATGGGCCTGACGTTTACTGCCGATACCGTGGTGCTCACCGTGGGAACTTTCCTGGGGGGCCGCATCCATATCGGCCTGTCAAATTACCAGGGAGGCCGCGCCGGTGATCCCCCGGCGAATGCGCTGGCGCAGCGTCTACGTGAATTACCGTTCCGGGTAGAACGCCTGAAGACCGGTACGCCACCGCGCATCGACGGCCGCAGTATCGATTACCGTCAACTCAAGGCGCAGCCCGGTGACGACCCGATTCCGGCCTTCTCGTTTCTGTCGGATGGTAGCGAGCACCCGCGCCAGGTGAGTTGCCACATCACCCATACCAGCGAACAAGCCCACGACATCATCCGCGCCGGGCTGGATCGATCGCCCATGTACTCGGGCGTTATCGAAGGCACCGGGCCGCGTTACTGTCCTTCGATCGAGGATAAGGTGGTGCGCTTTGCCGAGCGCGATTCCCACCAGATTTTTATCGAGCCGGAAGGGCTGGAGACGCACGAAGTCTATCCCAACGGCATTTCCACCAGCCTGCCGTTCGATGTCCAGCAGGCGATGGTGCATGCCATTCCAGGGTTCGAAAAAGCACACATTACCCGGCCGGGCTATGCGATCGAATACGATTTTTTCGATCCGCGCGACCTGCGCGCCTCGCTGGAGACAAAATTTATCCGGGGCCTGTTCTTTGCCGGACAGATCAACGGCACCACCGGTTACGAAGAGGCCGCCGCCCAGGGCCTGGTGGCCGGTCTGAATGCCGCCCGCCTGGCCCGTGGCGAGTCCGGCTGGTGTCCGCGCCGGGATGAAGCCTATATGGGTGTACTCATCGATGACCTGATCACGCGCGGCACCCGTGAGCCCTACCGCATGTTCACCAGTCGCGCCGAATACCGGCTGTTACTGCGGGAAGACAACGCCGACCTGCGCCTGACAGAGACAGGTTACCGGATGGGGCTTGTCGGTGAAACGCGCTGGCGCCGGTTCATTGAAAAACGTGAAGCCATCGAGCGCGAACAACAGCGCCTGCGCCAGCTTCGTATCAGCCCGGGTAGCGAGCTGGCCCGGCAACTTGCCGACAGCACGGGCGAGGTTCTGACCAGCGAACAACGCATCGATGAGCTGTTGCGACGGCCGCAACTCGACTACGCCACACTCATGCAGCTCGACGGTATCGGCCCGGGCGAAACCGGTGCGGTGGCCGAGCAGGTGGACATCCAGGCGAAATATCACGGCTATATTGAACGCCAGCGTGACGAAATTGCCCGTCAGCAACGTAATGAACACAAAGCCCTGCCGGATAATTTTGATTACCGGGGCGTGCGAGGCCTGTCTGCCGAAGTTTGCGAGAAGCTGCAGGCGGTACAGCCGGAAACCATCGGGCAAGCCGCGCGGATTCCCGGTGTGACACCGGCCGCGATTTCCCTGTTGCTGGTACACCTGAAAAAAGCCCGGCTGGCGCGCAAAACGGCCTGATGACGGCGGTTAATGAACCTGTGCAGGGGGTTGACCCGGTAATTGAGGCAGCAATAGCGCAAGGCCTTGAAGCGCTGCCCTTCGACCTCGACAACCGGCAGATTGGCCAGCTGGCAGCGCTTCAAGGC
>JALWRY010000231.1 GCA_027080445.1 Thiohalobacter sp.
CATCGTCTGCCGGCCATGATCAGCGAAGTGCGCGCAAGGCACGGCGCGGTGGTCGATGTGTCTTTCCCGGAAATCGAGAAGTTCGACAGCCTGCCTGAACCGCGCGTTGACGGCCCGACCGCCTTCCTGTCCGTGATGGAAGGTTGCAGCAAGTACTGCACCTTCTGCGTTGTCCCCTATACGCGGGGAGAGGAAGTCAGCCGTCCCTTCGACGACATTATTGCCGAGGCCGTGGCGCTGGCCGGCAAAGGCGTACGTGAAATCAACCTGCTGGGCCAGAACGTCAACGCCTACCGCGGCGCGATGGCCGATGGTTCGCAGGCTGACCTGGCGTTGCTGATCACCTACATTGCCGCTATCGAAGGCATCGATCGCATTCGCTACACCACCTCGCACCCACAGGAAATGAGCGACAGCCTGATCGCCGTGTACGCCGAAGTGCCGGCCCTGGTTAGTCACTTGCACCTGCCGGTGCAGAGCGGTTCCGACCGGGTGCTGGCCGCCATGAAGCGCAACCATACGGCGCTGGAATACAAGTCGAAGATACGCCGCCTGCGTGAAGTGCGCCCGAACATCAGTTTATCCTCGGACTTTATTATCGGTTTCCCGGGTGAAAGCGACGCGGACTTTGAAGCTACCATGAATCTCATTGCCGAGATCGGTTTTGATAATTCCTACAGCTTTATCTATAGCCGCCGGCCCGGCACACTGGCGGCGGAGTTTCCCGACGATGTGCCGCACGCGGTGAAAAAACAGCGCCTGGCGCGTTTACAGGCGCGTATCGCCGGCATGGCAGCCGATATCAGCGCCGGCATGGTGGGTAGCGAACAACGCATCCTGGTGGAAGGTCCGTCGCGCAAGAATCCCGCGCAGATGGCCGGTCGCACCGAGAACAACCGGGTGGTCAACTTCGATGCCGGCCGCGAGGTGATCGGCCGTTTTGTCACGGTACGTATCGTGGAAGCCCTGCCGAATTCCCTGCGTGGCAAGTTCGTGGCTATGGATGATCCGCTGACGGCCGATAACCTGGTTAACTGGGGCTGAAGCCTCGCAACATACACGCTATCTTGGACCCCGAACCCGCTTCCTATTCGCTCACTCTCGAACCCGCCGATAACCGTCGGCTCGCTTCACTGTGCGGTCAGTTCGATGAGCACCTGCGCCAGCTCGAACGCCGGCTGCACGTCGAGATCAGCAACCGTGGCAACCGTTTCCAGATTGTCGGCGCCGACCAGGCGCCGCATCGCGCCGGCGATGTGTTGCAGGACCTCTACGATGCGACCCGCGAAATGCCGCTGACACCGGAACGTGTGCACCTCTACCTGCAGCAGGCCGGGCTGGATGTGCAGGATGACTCAATCGACGCATCAGAACAGGAGTTGCTGATCCATACCCGTCGTTGCACCATCAAGCCGCGGGGCGGTCACCAGCAGGATTACATTCGCAATATCTTCCGCTACGACGTGAACTTCGGTATTGGCCCCGCCGGGACCGGCAAGACCTATCTCGCCGTGGCCTGTGCCGTGCAGGCGCTGGAACACGAATCGGTGCGGCGGCTGGTGCTGGTGCGTCCGGCCGTCGAAGCCGGCGAACGGCTGGGTTTTCTGCCCGGCGACCTCACGCAAAAGGTTGATCCCTACCTGCGCCCCTTGTATGACGCCCTGTATGAGATGCTGGGTTTCGAACGCGTGGCCAAGCTTATTGAACGCAATATCATCGAGATTGCGCCGCTGGCCTTTATGCGCGGACGTACGCTCAATGACGCGTTTGTGATTCTTGACGAAGCGCAGAACACCACGACGCAGCAGATGAAAATGTTCCTGACACGCATTGGCTTTGGCTCCACGGCAGTCATTACCGGCGACGTGACGCAGATCGACCTGCCCGGTAATGTGAAATCCGGGCTGGTGCATGCCGGTAATGTGCTGGACGGTATTGCGGATATTGGTTTCACGCATTTCGATACCCGGGATGTGGTGCGTCATCCGCTGGTACAAAAGATACTGAATGCCTATAACCGCTTTGAAAAAGACACCGGCAATGACTGAGGAAGGCCTTGAACTTGAGGTTCAGTGGGCCGCCGGACAATCGCCCCTGACAAAGGTGGCTGATTTCGAAGTCTGGGTACGGGCCGCGCTGGAAGGGGTCGAAGGCCCCGTTGAACTGGTGATCCGTGTCGTGGATGAAGCCGAAGGGCGTGAACTGAATCACCGTTACCGTGGCAAGGACCGGCCAACCAACGTGCTGTCTTTTCCCTTTGAGGCGCCGGCGGGTATCGAAAGCCACCATCTCGGCGACCTGGTGATTTGTGCGCCGGTCGTGGTGCGTGAAGCCGGGGAACAGGGCAAGTCGTTGGGCGATCATCTGGCGCACCTGGTGATACACGGCGTGTTACACCTGCGGGGTTACGATCATCAGACGGACGAACAGGCGGCATTAATGGAGTCACGTGAAAAGACGCTTTTGCAGGGACTGGGCATCAGCGACCCCTACCGGCAGACTGACGGGGCAGCGCAGGGATAAGCCATGAATGAAAAATCATCGAACGGACACAGACCTTCCCTGCTTGAACGGTTGAAGCAGGCCCTGAAGGGCGGGCCCAGGAATCGTGACCAGTTGATACGGTTCCTGCGTGAGATCCAGGCGCAGGGCCTGTACGATGCCGATGCGCAAAGCATGATCGAAGGCGTCCTGGCCGTATCCGATATGCAGGTGCGCGATATTCTCATTCCGCGTTCGCAAATGGTGGTCATCCAGCGCAGCGACAGCCCGGAAGATATTATCCCGGTGGCGATCGAGTCCGGGCATTCGCGTTTCCCGGTGGTCGGTGAAGACCGGGACGACGTCATCGGCGTACTGCTGGCCAAGGACCTGTTGCGTTATTCCTCGAAGAATGGCTACGAGCACTTCTCACTCCGCGATATCCTGCGCAAGCCGGTGTTCGTGCCGGAGAGTAAACGCCTCAATGTCCTGCTCAAGGAGTTTCGCGCCAGTCGTAATCACCTGGCAATGGTGGTCGACGAGTATGGCAGCGTGGCCGGTATGGTGACGATCGAGGATGTGCTGGAACAGATCGTCGGTGAAATCGAGGACGAACACGATATCGATGAAGATACCTTCATTCGCAAGCACAGCGAGGTCAGCTATACGGTCAAGGCGCTGACGCCGGTCGAGGATTTCAACGAATACTTCGGCACCGACTACAGCGATGAGGAATTCGACACGATGGGCGGCCTGATCACCCACGAATTCGGGCACCTGCCCAAACGCGGCGAGACCATCATCCTGGGCAACCAGAGTTTCCAGGTGACCAATGCCGACAACCGTCGCATCAACCTGCTGAAAGTCACCCTGTTGCTGAACCCCAGCGCCATCGGCGCAGCCTCTTCTGCCGACTGATGGTGATACCCGTCAAACTCCGGGTCGCGCTGATCGCGTTCCTGTGTGGTGCGGTAATGCCACTGGGTTTCGCGCCATACGACTGGTTTATCGTACCGGTGCTGGCGCTGGCCGCGCTGGCCCTGTTGCTGTACCCGTTACGCCCCGGTGACGCGGCACTGGCCGGCTGGTGTTTCGGCCTCGGTCAGTTCGGCTTCGGTGTCTCCTGGGTCTATATCAGTATTTACCTCTACGGTAACGCCGGGCTGTTGTTGTCGATTGCGGTCATGTTACTGCTGGTGGCGTTTCTTGCCCTGTACCCGGCGCTCATGGCGTGGTTGTTGTCGCGAGCACGTGTCGGTTCACCGTTTATCTTCTATGTGGGCCTGTTCCCGGCCGTCTGGGTGCTGACCGAATGGCTGCGCGCCTGGTTACTGACCGGTTTCCCGTGGCTGAGTCTCGGTTACAGCCAGATCGACAGCCCCCTGCTTGGTTTTGCGCCATTGTTCGGTGTCTATGGCGTAGGCTGGGTGACAGCCTTGTCAGCCGGTCTGCTGGCAGCCCTGTTGCGTGCGCCGGGCTGGCAGCGTTTCGCCACGATACCTGCGCTGGCCCTGGTGTGGGGCGCCGGCTGGGGCCTGAACCAGCTGAGCTGGACGGATCTGGGAACCGCCTCGCTGCGTGTCACCCTGGTGCAGGGCAATATCCCTCAGGATATGAAATGGAAACCGGCCCAGCAGGCTGCGACACTGGAAACCTACGTAGACCTGACCCGCGCGCACTACGACAGTGACCTGGTGGTCTGGCCGGAAACCGCTATCCCGGCATTTTACGATCACGTGGTGGACAGTTTTATCAAGCCACTGGCGGAACAGTTACGCGCGAATCATGTGTCATTGATCACCGGTATCCCGGTGCTTGACCGTTCACACTGGAAATACTACAACGCCGTACTCAGCCTGGACGAACCGAACCGGTTCTACTACAAGGAACACCTGGTGCCGTTTGGCGAATACCTGCCTTTGCGTAAATTACTGGCCGGGGTATTGGGGTTCTTACCTGTGCCGCAGGCTGACTTCAGCGCCGGCAACCCGAACCAGCGGCCGTTAAAGGCTGCCGGCTTTCCGGTCGGCGTTTCCATCTGTTACGAAATAGCCTTCGGCGAACAACTGATCAAGGCGCTTCCTGAAGCGGCCCTGCTGGTCAACGTCAGCAACGACGCCTGGTTCGGTGACTCACTGGCGCCACACCAGCACCTTGAAATGGCGCGCATGCGCGCACGCGAAACGGAACGCTACCTGCTCCGCGCGACCAATACGGGCATATCCGCCATCATCGCGCCGGACGGTTCACTGCAGGCGCGCAGCCGCCAGTTTGAAACCGAAACCGTCACTGGAAACGTTGAACCGCGCCACGGGGCGACGCCCTATGTACGCTGGGGCAACTGGCCGGTAGTCTGTGGCACCCTGTTGCTGGCCCTACTCCTGCTTCCCTTCAAAGGGGACAGATTTATTTGATCTATTTGATCGGATTTATTTGAGTGGTGGAAGGTGGTAACTTTACAGGCTTCTCGAAGAGCGCAAGGAGGTGCTTTCGATGCCAAGGACTGGCCGGGTATTGCTACCCAATTATCCTCATCATGTTGTTCAACGTGGTCACAACCGGCAAGCGGTTTTTGCTGTGGATGCTGACTATCGCTATTACCTTGAGACGTTACGGACATGGAAGGTTGAATTCGACATTCGGGTTTATGCGTATTGCCTGATGACAAATCATGTTCATCTTTTACTGGAGCCTCCTGATGAAGTGGCCTCGCTTGGGCGTCTGATGAAGCGATTGGCAGGGCGCCAGACACGCTACGTGAATCGATTGGAGGGCCGAAGTGGATCGTTGTGGGAAGGGCGTTACAAGTCGAGTCCGGTTCAAACGGAACAATATTTTCTTTCCTGCTGCCGATATATTGAGTTGAATCCGGTTCGTGCAGGGATGGTGGCACACCCTGATCAGTACCATTGGTCGAGTTTTCGGGCAAGGAAGTTTGGGGTGGGAAACGAGTGGCTCGATAGGCATGAGTGTTATATGGCGCTGGGTGAGTCTGAAAGAGCACGCCGTGATCGATATATGAGATTTGTCGAGCAGGATATTGACGATAATGAGATAACGCTGATCCGCACGTCATTGCAACGTGGGCAGTTGACCGGAGATACCCGGTTTATCGATCAGGTTGAACAGATAACGGGTCGGAGGATAGTCCACCGGGGACCGGGTAACCAGTCCCGGTCAGCTGCCGACTATGCCAAATAAATCTGTCCCCTTTGAAATGACAAGGACTTTTGCTCCGGCGAAGGATGTGTCCAGGGGTTGGTAGTCGCGTAACTGGTTCTCCAGCACTTCGATACCCGCCTCTGAGGCATCCCGCTGCTTGTCTTTGCGTGCAGCGATGCGTTTGCGCAGTTCAGATTCCGGCGCCTGGCAATCAATAATGGTACAGCGAATGGATCGGGTATCTGCCAGTTCAACAAAAGACTCAAGTTGAGATAGCTGAAGAAAAGTGGCATCCACAATGACGTTGTGACCGGCATCC
>JALWRY010000232.1 GCA_027080445.1 Thiohalobacter sp.
TCAGCATCGATCATACGGTGCCGCGTACAGGCTTCCGCCTGCATGAAACGGGTCCAGTCGATTACCTTAAAACCTGTGCGTTCGGGGTGTTCGGGTATGGACGCATCAGTGAGAATCACGCCCGCTAACGACGGGCAGCTTGCCAGTTCATCGCTGAGCAAACGGTAACGGTCGCTGGACGTTAGCAGCAGTCTGGCGCCGCTATCGCGGAGGATGTGGCCGACCTGCTCGGCCTTCAGCAACGGGTTGACCGGTACGATGGCGCCGCCGGCCATTGAAGTGGCAAATATCGAGATAACCGTTTCGGGTAATTTGGGCAGGTAGACTGCAACCCTGTCTCCGGGTTCGAGTCCTGCCTGGACCAGTCCGCAGCTGGCGGTTTCGATCGCGTTCAGCAGATCGGAATAGCTCAGCGACTGCCCCTTGTGGCGCAGCGCTTCACGGCCGGCGGCGCGTTGTGCGGAAAGAGTAATCAGGTCGTGCAGCAGGTCAGGCATCGGACACATTCATGACTGGGCAGGGTGGCTTGGGCATTTAGTTGTTTTTACGCTTGTATTTTTGGCCTATCCGTATCGCGTACATGGACTATCGGCATCGGCATCTTGAAAATTAGCCGAAAAAATAATAGGTTTAAAAAAATTAAGCAAATTATTTTTTAGTTGCCCAGCTAAGAGTGTCGGAAAAGTTTACGGAAATAAAAGGCGCTTCCCGTTCAAAATACTTCCACTTGTGTGGAAGAGTGACTATACTGACTGTGAGTGATTTAAGGGCGGCTGAATGATTGCCCTCCAGCTCGATTTCGGGGGATTCAGAACACAGGAAACGACAATGGCAAACGAAACAGAAAACAGCACCGAATTAAAGAGTGACCGTTCGCAGCCAATGCAGACAACACGGCGTAAATTCCTGGTCAAGGGCGTCGCCAGTGCGGCGCCGGTGATACTCACAGTCACCAGCCGTCCGGCAATGGGCGGTAATTTCTGCACACCGTCAGGATTCTTGTCTGGTAACCTGTCCAATCCGGATGATTCACGTTCCTGCAACGGCCTGAGTCCAGGCTACTGGAAAAACCATTTTCCGGATCGTTTCAAGCACACCCGGTTTTCCAGCCTGTTTGGTGGTGTCTGGGTGGATGGTTCCGGCGCCGCGTGGAACCCGGATGTGACGCTGAAAGAAGTGCTCCATTTCCGTGGCCACGAAGATCGCTACAAATTCGGTACGCATGCAGTAGCCACCTACCTGAATGCGGAATACAGGACGCGGCTGCATTACCCGATGGAAGTCGAAACCGTTGTGGACATTGTACAACAGGTTCTGACGACAGGTGTGTACACGGACCCGTCAACGGGTTTGACCATGGATGCCATGGAAGTAAAAGATTTCTTCGAAGGCACCTACCACTAGATCCACTGACAGCCTGTATCCCGCATGCATGAAACGGTTTGGGGGCTTGCCGCGGGTGCCCGTTTGCACTGGCGCGAATGGGAGGGTGAAGTTGTACTCTTCCATGAGAATTCAGCCAACATACACCAGCTAAGCCCTGTCGCGGTTACGGCGTTACGCCTGCTTATGGACGAACCTGCCACTAACGCGACACTGGTGCAAAAGACGGCGTCCTGTCTTGATATCGATGTTGACGCGCCCTTACAGGACGACATCGACCAGCTACTGTCCCAGCTCAGGCGGCTCGGGATCATTCAAGCCGTGCAACCGTGATCGTTTCTGACCTGTCAACCGCCGGTGTCTCCCGGCGACTGGGGAAGGGGCAGTTGTTCCTGCGCACCGGCCCGTTCATTTCCCGCATTCAGACATCTATCGCTTCGATCCAGTCCGGGATCGCGCTGTTGTATGCCGGTTTTCCGGTCTATGACGATGCGCCCTTTGCCGATTTCCACGTAGCCCTGGAAAGGCCGCCTAATCTGAGGCGCTGGTTCAGGCCCCAGGTCACCTTCAAATTCGATGGGTGGGCGCCTTTCAAGCCGCTGCCGCTGAACCAGGCCTTTGCCATGTTTGAGTGGGGAATGAACTGGTGTGTGGTCAATCATGCCCACCGCTACCTGGTGCTGCATGCGGCCGTGGTGGAAAGGAACGGTTGCGCGATGATCATGCCGGCGCCACCAGGTTCCGGTAAAAGTACGTTGTGCGCGGCACTGGTATCGAGCGGGTGGCGGCTGTTATCCGATGAGCTTGCGGTTATTTCACTGGCGACTGCCGGGCTGGTGCCGCTTCCCCGGCCGGTGGGTCTGAAGAACCAGTCGATTCACGTAATCCATCAACGCTACCCGGATGCCACGATTGGCAAGGCGGCGCACGATACAACAAAGGGCACCGTGGCCCACATGCAGCCGCCGGCAGAAAGTATCGCGCGGCAGCAGGAAGAAGCAAGACCGGCCTGGGTCCTGTTCCCGAAATATACGCCCGGGCACGCGCTGGAACTGCAGCGCTATTCGAAGGCGCAGTCCTTGCTGAAACTGGTCGAGAACGCCTTCAATTTTACCGTGCTCGGAAAGCAGGCGTTTGATTGCCTGGGCCAGGTCATCGACGATTCGGATTGTTTTACGCTGGAATATTCCAGCCTCGATGAGGCGGTTTCACAACTCAACGCACTGGAGATCCCCGCGCCGTGCGCGTAGAAAAGCCACTGGTGGTGCAGGTCGTCAATAACATCGACCTGCTGTTTTCACTGAACCTTGCACAATGGGACCTGTTTATCCGCCAGGCGCGGCGGGCGAATTTGTTGTCACGTTTCAGTGTCACCCTGCGGGACCAGGGCCGCCTGGACCAGGTGCCAGAGCAGGTGCGCACGCACCTGGAATCGGAATGTCACCTGGCGGACCAGCAGAAGCGGGTGATCGAGTGGGAGATCGGGCGGATCCGTGAGGCGCTGGATACGGTGGATTTGCCGGTAATCTTCCTCAAGGGCGCAGCCTATGTCGCGGCTGATCTACCGGCCGCCACCGGCCGGCGTTTCTCCGATGTCGATATCCTGGTGCCAAAGTCCAGGATCCGGGAAGCCGAACAGGCGTTATTCCTGCATGGCTGGTTTGCCGAGAAGCTGGACCCCTATGACCAGCAATACTACCGGACCTGGATGCACGAGATCCCGCCCCTCCGGCATGCGCAACGCCGAACCGTCATCGATGTTCACCATGCGATTGTGCCGGAGACCATGCGCCTGCACCCGGACCCTGAAAAACTGATTGCAGACACCTATGCTACAGGCGATGACGAACGCCTGAGGGTGCTGGCGCCCGCTGACATGGTATTGCACAGCGCGGCCCACCTGTTCCTGGACGGGGAGTACCAGAATGCGTTGAGGGACCTGGTGGACCTGGACCAGTTGCTGCGGCATTTTTCCGTACAGGAAGGCTTCTGGGATGCGTTGTACCGTCGTTCCGTTGAGCTGGAACTGAGCAGGCCGCTTTATTATACCGTTTGTTATTTGGTCAAGCTGCTGGAAACCCCGGTTCCGGCATCGCTGCGGGAAAAACTGCAGCTGGACGCACCGGGTGGATTTGCTGGTTTTCTGATGGAAAAACTCTTTGACGAGGCTGTTACTATTCATCATCCAAGTTGTTCCGGACGCTTCTCGGGAATTGCGCGTTGGGTACTGTATGTCCGTGGGCATTACCTGCGTATGCCGCTTTACCTGCTGGTGCCGCACCTGTTAAGAAAAGCCTTTATGGGTAACCCGGAGACTGCGTAACCGTGCTGATCATTGTCAACAGGAGGGGTATGTCATGACGAGGCTGTTTTCCTATGTGGCGAATATACTGGGGGTGGCCGGTATGGGACTGGGGCTGCTTGCCGGTATCGGGCGCCTCACAGGCGCTTACACGATGTTTGGTTTTCAGAGCGTATCGATATTTGTGGCGGGCGTTGCATTAATTGTTACGGCCTGCTTTTTTAAACTCCAGCAACTGGGGTATTTACTGGAGGGCCGCAAGGGATAGTCCGGCAGGCGCCAGGGCGGTGACAGTACATGGTCGATTTATATGAAAGCTTTTATGATCTGCGGTGCGATCCGTTTCGGCTGAGTGCGGATCATACTTTTGCCTATTCGCATAAAAGCTACAGGACAGCGCTCAGTTACCTGAAATTTGCGGCCTACCGCGAAGAAGGCTTTGTCATGATTACCGGCAAGCCGGGCACGGGGAAAACGACGCTGATTTCTGAAATCCTGTCCGGACTGAATCCCGACAAGGTCGTTACCGCGTCGCTGGTGACGACCCAGCTGGAATCACATGACCTGCTTCATATGGTGGCTTCGTCATTCGGGCTGGAGCATGCCGATGCCAGTAAATCCACCTTGCTGTTGCGTATTGAAGCTTTCCTGAGACAAAACCACGATGCAGGGCGCAGGGTCATACTCCTTGTCGATGAGGCACAGGGATTGACGCTGGATGCCATCGAGGAACTGCGTCAGCTATCCAACCTGGTGGTGGACGGCGTACCCATACTGCAGACCTTCCTGATCGGGCAGGACGAGTTAAGAGACCTGGTGCGATCACCGCAACTCGACCAGCTACGGCAGCGCATTGTCGCCTCTTCGCACCTCGAGCCTTTAACCGAAGAAGAAGTTTTCGCCTATGTTCGTCACCGCTTGCTGGTGGCGGGCTGGAATGATGACCCGCAGATTGCCAATGCCGTGGTAAAGCTGGTACACCACTACAGTAACGGGATACCCAGGAAAATAAATCTCATTTTCGGGCGCTTGCTGCTGCACGGGTTTACCGAAGGCAAGCACATATTGATGCGCGAGGACATGGAAGCCGTCATCCGGGAACTTGAAAAGGAACTGCTGATTTTCGATACCGAGACTGCGCCGAGTGATGTGTATGGCCCGGAAGCCTGTACCGGTTTCCTGGAAGCGGAGACTGAGGTGGCGGTTCAGGAAACGACAGAAGAAACGGATATCCCTGATCACGAGGTCAATGGTGACCCTGCAGGCGATGAGGTTTCCCCTATCGATGCTGTTCCTGAAGACAATGGTCTGGACGTCAGGGTCGATCCGCCACCTGATACCGATGATGAAGTGACTGCGCAGGAGGAATTGCCTGTCGTTCCCCGGCGGAAGTTCAACTACCTGGCGGCGTTTATGTTGTTGCTGTTGCTGGTTTTGTCGCTGGCAGGGCTGGAACGACAACGCCTTGTCCGGTTTTTCTATGCCCATCCGCCTGCTGGCGTAACCCGTTCGCCAGCGGGGACGGGTAGTGATATCCCTGTTCCGCCATCCGGTGGGATCGGGATTTCGCCGAAAAGTGGATTGATTCACCGCGACAGCGGGCAGCCGGCCGATTAACCCCCGAACCGGGGTGGAATCTACCTGAATGGTGGACGGGTTCGTATAATGCCGCCTCATACGAACAGTCCGGAAAGCGTATTGGAAAATATTATGACAGATTCCCAGGTGAAGAAGATCGACACAGCCATCAAGGCTATCGACCAGAAAGCGTCAGTTGAAGAAATCCAGCAGACCTTGTTGCAGGCGCGCAAGCACCTGAGAGCCCTGCCCGATGATGCAGATCCCGTGGAAACAGCACATGCTCTGCTCGATGTCGCCGAACCCTTGCTGGCGTTGGGCGCGGGGGAAGAAGCCTGGACGCATGCGCGTGAAGCCTTCTCGGTGTTCGTCAACTACGAGCAATGGCAGGATGCGGTGGAAACCGCCGATGTGCTTTACCAGTGCGGACAACCCGGTTCCATTGCGGCGCTTGGGCAGGGGATATGGCTCGGGGTGACCTATCCTGTCCGTGCGCAGAGTACGGTGACCCTGCTGGATGCCGTGATCGATGAAACACCCGATGATTCGGACGGCGCGGCAGTCGCCGCCATGGCGGCGCATTATATCGCCGGGCTGCGTACCGAGGGCGAAGAGAAAGACAGCCTGACCTTCTTTACCACGCAGATGATTGCCCGTGTCGCCAAACGTCATCGCGGCATCGAGGATCA
>JALWRY010000233.1 GCA_027080445.1 Thiohalobacter sp.
GAGTTGCTTCCGCCACGGCCGCGCCAGCCTGCAATTCCGCACACCCCGGCTGCCCGCGCCCCTTCACCTGCTCGCCGCCGTGTTGTCCGCGCGTGGCATCGGTGTGAATGATCGGCTGCAGGCGCTGCGTTTCGGTCGTCATCTGAAAACGTTGCGGCTTGCGCCCGACGAGGACATCAGCGTGCAGGCGCTGTTGCACAGTGAACACCAGACGGCCGCCATGATCCATCGCCTGTGGGAACCGCTGTGCCTCGCCATGCTGAATACGCCCATCGCCGAAGCCTCTGCACGCATTTTTCTGCGCGCACTGCGGGATGCTTTCCTGCACATGAACCGGGACTGCGACCTGCTGTTCAGCCGCATCGAGCTCGGTAACCTGTTGCCGGTACCCGCAGCCGCCTGGCTTGAAGCGCATGGTGCGCAAACCCGCCTCGGCGAACGGGTCACCGGCCTGGCACTGTGCCCGCACAAGGCACCCGGCGTTCAGATTGGCGACCGCCTGCAGGCCGCCAGTCACGTGGTACTTGCCACACCGCACGTGATCAGCCGGCGCCTGATGTCCCGTCACAGGGTGTTGAAACCGCTGTGTGACGACCTGGAACAACTGGGTCATGAGCCGGTGATTACCCTGTACTTACAGTACCCGGAATCTGTGAGCCTGCCACAACCAATGATAGGACTCGAAGACGGTCTGTCACAGTGGCTGTTCGATCGCCGCGTGTGCGGCCAGCCCGGCTTGATCGCTGTGGTGATCAGCGCACGCGGCCGACACAGCGAACTGGATAATGCGAGCCTGAGCCAACAGCTTATCGCCGAACTGGCCTCGACCTTTCCCGCCTGGCCGGCGCCTTCGACACATCGGCTGGTGCGTGAGAAACGCGCCACCTTTTCCTGTCGCGCTGGCGTTGACCGGTTCCGGCCCGGTCATCACACACCGGCTCACGGCCTGTGGCTGGCCGGCGACTACACGGATACCGGCCTGCCCGCCACACTCGAAGGCGCGGTACGCAGCGGTGTAGACTGTGCCACAGCCATTCTTGAAACCCTGGATTGAACCTGATGGAAACGACTGCAATGAAAATACCTGACAACTGGCAAGCCCGTGACGGTCTGCTGGACAAACGCGTCATCCTGATCACCGGCGCGGCAAGCGGCATTGGCGCCGCTACCGCCAAACGCTGTGCCGCCGCCGGCGCCACCGTGATTCTGCTGGATAAAACCGTACGCGGTCTTGAAACGGTGTATGACGCCATTGAATCCGCCGGCAACGCCCAACCCGCGATCTACCCCATGAACCTGGAGGGCGCCAACGAGAAAGACTACGCGGAGCTTGCCGAAACCATAGCACGTGAGTTCGGCCGCCTGGACGGCTTGCTGCATAACGCCGCCATGCTTGGCGCACTGGTGCCGATGGCGCATTTTGAATCCGAGCTGTGGTACAAGATCATGCAGATCAACCTGAACGCGCCATTCCTCATGACGCGCGCCTGCCTCGAACTGCTGATGAAAAGCGATAATGCTTCGGTGGTTTTCAACAGCGATGCAGTGGGCCGCAAGGGCAAGGCCTACTGGGGCGCCTATGGCGTCAGCAAGGCCGGCATCGAGAACCTGATGCAGGTTCTGGCTGACGAAATGGAATCCAATACTTCGGTGCGCTTCAACAGTTACGATCCGGGGCCGGTCGCCACCAGCCTGCGGACAATCGCCTACCCCGGTGAGGACCCTGGCAAGACCGCGCAACCCGACGAGGTTGTCGCCCCGCTGTTGTACCTGCTCAGTGAAGACAGCGGGGACTGCACGGGTAAACAGTTCAGCCTGAACGACTGATCAGTCCATGATGTCGATGTGTACGCCCTGTGCTTCGAGCGCGTCGGCACGCGAGGAGATATAACGCTGGAAGTTTGGCTGTTTGAGATAGGCGCCTGACAACACATAGTCCAGCGCAGACTGAAGATGAAACGCTTTCAGGTAGGCCTCGGTGCGAAACGCTTCCTTTCCGGAAGCATCGAACATCACCAGGGTCGGCGCGTACTGGATTTTCAGTGTCTTCGCCCAGGCAGTCGCTGTAGTGCGCTTGCCGTCCGGTGTCGTCAGGGGTGTTTTCGACCACATATCGAACAGCGCCACATCAAACTGCGACAGCAGTTTCCGACTGGTTTTACGCGCAAGAATGTCGTCGTGCAGTTCATCGCAGGCTGCACAATCCTTCTGCTCGAACATCACCAGCAGGGGCCTGCCGGCCTTGCGCTGGTTCAGCGCATAGGGCGCCTGTAACCAGTCCGGTGACTGGTGCAGCTTTCCACTGGCGGCTACCGGGGAACGTGCTTTCCAGAAATCACGGAAACTGATGCGCTTTTCCTTATGCTGTCCCACATAATCGATAACGGCACTGAACTTGTGCGGGGGATAGTAGCCATTCAGGCGCATGATCGCCTTGCCCTGCTCATCGAGGAATACCAGCGTCGGGGTGAACATGACTTTCATCTCACTGGCAAAACCCTTCTCCGTGGTCGCCTTGCCATTGAGGTCCGTCACATCCAGCGCACCCCACATATTAATGGCGATGACATCGAAGTATTTCTGCGTGTTCTCGGCGATCTTGCGCTGGGCGAAATTGACGTCGAGTAATTTGGCGCAATAGGGACAACCATCCTGATAGAAATACAGCATGACCCGTTTACCCGCTTTTGTGGCTTCGGCCACGTCATCACGCAGGTCAAGGAAAGAGGACTTGAACCAGGCCGGTTGCTCATGGTGACCGGGGTTCTCGTAACCTCCGCTTTCCGCGGTACTGCCGATGATCGGCGCCAGTAACAAAAGTAACAGCGCCAGAATTCTGGATTTCATGATGGGTATCCTCGATAGCCATTGTTCACAATCTGTTTTTTCATAGTGGTCAGTCCCGGGCCGGGTTGCAAGCCGTATTGAGCCGGAAAATTGACACCGGCCGACGGCAAGCCAGCGGCAAACATTGTGTCGTTATTTTGACGGTTTGGCTCGCATACAAAACAAAATGCGTTTTATGTAATTGTTTTAACTATATTTTATGGTCTCACAGTTGATGCTGGCACAGAATTCGCATTATTCCCGTCACACATCTGAGCCACCTGGATATCAGCATGAGCAAACCACTGCCACAAACTGCAGACTTCCTGAAGAACTCGTTAAACACGAGTGACCACAGTGTGCTCCAGGAACTGGCGAACCGTAAATCGCTGGAAATCACCCAGAGCCTTCAGACCACCCTCGACCCTACACGCCTGATCGAGATTTTCAGTGCTGAAGTTGGCGCCTTGATCGTTCACCAGGGTATTCGATACCGCAATGACGATATCGGACTTGACCTGAAACTGGGAAGCCAGGCGCGCCACGCCTGCTCGTATCACCTGAATATCGGCGATGAACCGCTGGGCAGGCTGAGTTTCCGCCGTAACCAGAAATTCACTGAAGCCGAAATCGAGGTGCTGGAACAACTGCTGTGCAGCCTGCTCTACCCGCTGCGTAACGGCCTCCTGTATGAAGATGCCTTGCAGCTTGCACAGAAAGATCCCCTGACCGGTATTTGTAACCGCGCGGCACTCGACGAGATGCTGCAACGCGAACTGAGCCATGCCCTGCGCAAGGACGCCGCCTTGTCACTGCTGGTGCTGGACATCGATCACTTCAAGAAAATCAACGACCAGTATGGACATATTATCGGCGACTGCGCGTTGAAATCGATCGCCAACCGGGTAAGCGCCTGCAAACGCGATGGTGATTTGCTGTTCCGCTACGGTGGCGAGGAATTTGTGGTGCTGATGCGCGATACCGATCTTGCCGGCGCGCAGCTGCTGGCGGAACGAATTCGCCAGTATATTGCTGACAGCAACTGCAACTGCTCTGGTGCAGAACTGAATGTTACCGTCAGCATCGGCGTCAGTGAACTGCAACAGGACGACAACCCGCTTTCCCTGTTTTCCCGCGCCGACCAGGCCCTGTACCGCGCCAAGAAAAACGGGCGTAACCAGGTCTGCAGCGCAGACAACTGAACCCAACCGATTTTCCGAGTGACTCCTCTTTATCCCGCTTCGGCGGGATTCTTTTACATGCCGTTCTTGAACGTATCCAGGCTTGCTGCACCGCTGGCGCGCACGGCTCCCAACGCCAGTGCATATTCCTTCAGCACGCCCAGCGCATAGGCGATGCGCTCACGGAAATACCCGTCAGCCTCCGGATTATTCTGACTGGCATCGTCATTCAGCACGGATTCGACATTGCGGACAATAACCTGCTCGGGGATATAGCACAGGCGATTGTTCTTGTAGCTGCTCATCCGCAGTTCCGCCACCGGGTAGGCCCCGCCATCGGCCGAGGACACGGTCACAATCAATGCCGGCTTGTGTGCCAGTTCACCCTTGCCCCACATGAGAAAGAAATTTTTCAGCCCGGACGGCACCTGCCCATGCCACTCAGGCGAAACCACCACGAAACCGTCGCTGGACGCCAGCTGTGTGGAGATCGGCGACAGGCGTTCCTGCCATTCAGGATTGCCTTCCCAGATACTTTCATCCCACAGGGGTAGCGGATTATCTTTCAGCGAGAACAGCCAGCTCTCGTCGCACAGTTGCTTTTCCTGCAGCGTCCGTTCGATAAAGCGCGCAACTTTTTCACTCTGGGAATGGTTCCTGTGACTGCCGCTGATGACACTTATTTTCATTGTGTTAACCCCGATAAAGCTCGACGCGATTTCGCCCGTTTTGTTTGGCGCTGTACAAGGCCTTGTCAGCACGTTTGAGTACCTTGTCCGGATTATCATCCGGCTTCACGCAGTCATAACCGATACTGACTGTCACGGTACCGAGCGGTTCACCGGTATCCGTTCGCTTGAGAGTACTTTCACTGATCTGCTGACGAATCATTTCTGCGATTGTTTTCACGCCCGCAACAGGCGCATTCTCGATGATCACGGCAAACTCATCGCCACCGTATCGCGCCACCAGGTCCTTGCCCTTGAAGTTTTTCTTCAATACCGAGGCAACATACTGGAGTATCTTGTCGCCGATCTGGTGACCGTGTTCATCGTTGATCTTCTTGAAGTGGTCGATATCCACCATCAAAAGGCAAATCTTCTTCAACTGTTGCAAACTGTCGTCCAGGGACTCCGCCAGTCTTGCATCAAAAGCACGGCGATTGGAAAGACCTGTCAGCGGGTCCCTGACCGCTTCAAGCCGAACCCGGTCAAGTTCGGCGCGCAACACATCAATTTCGTCAGCACGCGCTTTCAGGGCGCCGGCGGCCTGACGGCTTGAATCCGCCATGCTATGGGTATCGGCCTTCAGTGTAGAGACAAGTCCGTGGATGGCGCGCAGGTCATCGGCCGAGTCGAGCCGGTTACTGCAACTCTGCAACAGGTTGCTGTACTTGCCAAGGTCGAGCCCCGCATCGATCACTACCTGAATGACATCGGCGAGCAGGCGGCATACCTCTGATTCAATACGCCCGAGCGCCTCGACACCGGGTGTGGCGACATAGCGCATGAACAGCGCACTCGCCTGCTCGGCCTCATAAACCTGCTCGCCCGACACGATCTTGTCGAGTACACTGACCAGTTCTTCACTTCGCCCCAGGTGGTATTCATACCAGAGGGCATAATTCACCGGGTTCATGGGAATACCCAGCCGGGTCATCAATGGGAATACCAGACGAGCAATCTCCTGGGCCTGTGCTTTATCCTGCTGATACTGCATCGCTTCAGTCCTTTGCGGAAGGTAGCCTGTCATATTGTTGACTGCTTCGCCGGTTTACAGGCATTGAATCAGACGGAGTCTGCAAGATCAACATGTTCATCAATAAACCGATGTATCCAGCCGGCCGGGCGCGCGCCACTGAAACGGCCGAGCTCCTGCCGCTCATGGAACAGGATAATGGTCGGGAATCCACACACACGGTAGTGGCCGGCG
>JALWRY010000234.1 GCA_027080445.1 Thiohalobacter sp.
ATATTGCAGCTCAATCTATTTGAAAAGCGTGATCTGATGGCGCTGCTCAGAGGTGATCCACCGCGCGATAACCAACCCGATGTTAATCAGATGGTTTTGCTGTGAAAGTTAACGGGACAGCAGTGATACCCACTCAATACCGCAAGAGGATACTAAAATGCAGTTTCACCCAGCGAAATACATCCGGAAGCCCTTCATAGTTTGTGCATTACTGGGCTTCGCCCACATGGCTGCCGCTGAGGATGCCGCCCCGGGCAACTACCGTATCGATCCGGCGCATTCGACCATACTGTTCAGCGTAAGCCACCTCGGCACCAGTGAACTGACAGGCCGTTTTAACGATATTGAAGGAAGCTTTGTTCTGGATAAGGATAAAGCGTCAAAACTTGACGTGACCATCAAAACAGCCAGCGTTGACACCAATCACGAAAAACGCGACGCACATTTACGCAGCCCCGATTTTTTTAATGTCAAACAGTACCCGGTGATGCGTTTTTCCGCAGACAAGGTCAGCTACGACCCACAGGGCAAACCGACCAGGATTAACGGCAAACTGACCTTGCACGGCAAAACGAAACCCGTGACGTTTGTGGTATCGCCTGTCGGTGCAGGCAAGGATCCCTGGGGCGGTTATCGGGCCGGGTTCAATGCCAGCACCACACTCAAACGCAGTGACTTCGGCATGAATTTCATGCCCGGCGGTATCGGTGAGGAGGTTACCGTCGCGTTGAACATCGAGGCGACCAAAGAGTGACGTGACGCTGAGCCGGCTATGAGCCCTTATCTGTTGATCGTCATTCAAAGCATTGCCTTACCCTTTGGTCTGTCCAGCCTGTTGTCAGGGTCGGGCTTGCACAAGAACGTGCACCGGGTAATCGGCAGTGTCCTGATCTGGCTGGCCGCGTATGCCTGGATTATCCAATGGCCGGCGTTTCCTCCCGGAGAGGCTGTAGACGGGTTGTGGCTGTTACTTGTCGCGAGTGTTGCGGCAGGCTACACCACACATCGCCGCGTGCGATGGTTGTTCCGGACAGCGGTATTTCTGACCGCGATCATCGCTATCGCCTGGCCGGTACTGCGCTACCAGCCTTCCATTGCGCTGGCAGCTGAACTGGTCACTATAATCGTTACCGGTAGTGTTCTTTTCAGCTATGCGGAGCGCATACCCCCGCCAGCACCTGCGCTTACCCTCGTGATACAGGCAACCGGACTCGCCATTGCCAGCGCATTGAGCAGCAGCCTGCTGGTCGGTCAGTTGTCGGCGGCGTTGGCGGCGGTTACCGGCGCCAGCGTCATTCCCGAAATACGTGACCGGTTGCACAAAACCCCGTTTGACGTACAACAGAGACTGGCCTTTCTTGCGCTGTACCTGGGCCTGCTGGCCATCGCCAGACTCTATGCGGAATTGCCACCGGCCACGACTGCGCTCCTGCTGGCCAGTGCAATCTTCAGCACACTTGCGCCATGGCGCCACAGCTGGGCGATCAGCCTGCTGCTGAACGCCGGCGCTATCGGGCTGGTGATATTGAACAGCGATAACAACGCCTATTACTGACGCCTCTTCATTACCAAAAGGACACGTTTTATGACTATCGGGAAAATCTGGATCGGCTTTATCACACTTACCCTGGTATGGGGGATGTTCGCCTCAACACCGACAATGGCTGCGGCTGCTCAACCGCAGAATCGTGACGACGATGTCGAATGGTATTCAATCGCCAACAATGTGTATCAGTTGCGTTATGAACACCACTACACTCTGTTTGTAGTAACAGACAAGGGTGTTGTTGCTTTTGATCCGTTATCGGATGAAGCCGCAGAACACTATGTCCATGCAATAAAGACTGTTGCACCCGGTCAACCCTTACTGGCTGTCATCTATTCGCACTGGCACACCGACCATGCAACCGGGGCTAACGTGCTGCGCCGGGCGTTCGGCGGCGATGTCCCCATTATTGCGCACGAAAGAACCCTCGCACGCCTGAAAGAACTGGATGATAATGCCATCCCTTTGCCGACCCGCACCGTTACCGACAAGGGAGAAACCCTCCGCTTTGGCGATACCGACATCGAGTTGCACTACATCGGTTATGGACATACCGATACCCTGCTGGTAGCGCGCCTGCCCAAACAGAAAATGGTCTACGTCGTGGACTTTGCCAGCCGCGATTCGGTGGGGTGGCGGGAAATGCCGGGCTGGCCACTGGACGAGCTGATTGCCATGCAGCGGCGTCTGCTCGACCTGGATTTCGACAAGGTCGCATTCGGTCATGGAAGAGCCGGTCCGGGCGACCGGGAAACCATCAAACGCCAGACCCTCTACTACGAAAACCTGCTTGGCGAAGCCAGATCAGCGATCAGAGAGGGCTTGTCGGAAGATGACGCGGTGATACGCGCCGCGTATGACCTGCCACAGTATCGGGGTTGGGGTAACTACAAACGATGGTTCCGGCTGAACGTACGCGGAGCCTACCGGTGGGTGCAGGAACACGAATCACCGGTAAAGCATCGATAAAACCCGGATCAGGCACGTCTTCAAGGCTCAGTTCGCTCAATTGTTATCCTTGAAGTGTTGCCGGAGACGCTCGGCCATACAATCCTTATTAACCCGTAGCATCCGTGCACATGAAACAAGCGCCTAGACCACACCGAGCAGTACCAGGGCGAGTGTGACCTGTGCTACCACACCGGTGGCAAAAGCCAGTACACGGAGCACCGGGATACCCAGGGTAAAGACCACGTAGTGCGTCAGGCGGGCAAAGAAATAGACCAGGCAGGCGGTAACCGTTAGCGCACTGGTTATGCCCACAAGCTGAAGCGCCAGTACCAGCGGCGCGAAAATCACCAGGTTTTCGACAGCATTCTGATGCGCTCGCATCATACGGTCGGCCCAGGGTACGCGGGTAGCGGTTTCACCCTGTGGATCCCACAAGGCGACTAACGGACCCTGCTCCACCAGGCGGTTGAGAATGTAGGGCACCCACATGAGACCGGTCATCAGTACGGTCAGTGTCAGCCAGTAGAGTTCCGGGGAAAGGATATCGGTTTGCATGTCAAAGCTCTCGTTGTTGGTGATGGTAAATTCAGTCCTGGTCCCCGGGCGGGTGGGGATAGGCCGGGCGTTGCTTCAGACGGGCAAGGTACGCCTGAAGGCCGGGATGTGACGTCAGAAACTCGGGAAACCACGCAAGGATATAGCCGACCATGATGTCAGCCGCGCTGAACTTGCCATCGACAAGGTATTCCTGATCCTTCACAGCGTTTTCCAGGACATCCAGCGCCTTCGTATAGCGGTTCTCCGCAAAGGGAATAATCGCCCTGACCGCCTGTTCCTCCGGGAGAATCCTGCCGTGCAGCAGCATTTCCCAGGCGGGACCTTCGAGGCTGGTGACAGCGAAGTACATCCACTGGTCGAAGGCACGGCGGGCCGGCTGATCGGGCGCCGGCGCCAGCTCACTGCCGGGCACCGACTCTGCCAGCCACTGCACGATGGCCCCACTCTCGATCATCACTTCGCCATCGATGACCAGGGCGGGCAGTTGCCCCAGCGGGTGAATGGCCAGGTAATCCTCACGCTGCCCTTCTCCCTTGAACAGATCGATGGGTTCTGTCCTGTACTTCAGATCCAGTTCTTCCAGTGCCCAGCGCACGCGCTCGGCCCGGCTCCCGGGCATGTAATACAAGGTCATTTCCATCCGTCACCTCCAGTCACTTTCAAAATGAAAGTGACTAAAGCCTAGACCAGTCACTTCACTTTTGCAAGTTAGTGTATACTGCTTTTTTATCTGAGCCTGAAGAGTCCTGAATGACCGACTGCAAACGCTCCCGCTGCCCTGTCGCCTGCACCCTGGATCTGCTGGGTGACAAATGGACCCTGCTTGTCGTGCGCGACCTGCTGTTTGGCCGTCACACCTTCAAGGAACTGCAGGCCTCGGCGGAACGTATTCCCAGTAACATCCTGGCGGATCGGCTCAAACGACTGGAACGCGAAGGCATTTTAAGGAAACAGTTGTACCAGGAACGGCCTCCCCGTTATGCCTACCACCTGACTGACAAGGGACGTAGTCTGGGGCCGGTACTGCACGCCATGCTGAGCTGGGGCAGCACGCATGTGCCGGGGACGCTGAACAAGGAGGAAATTGACGCGTTACTGAACGCAGAATAGAACGGCAATGAACGACGAACTTGGCAAACTTTATGACCAGCTCATCGCACAACGCGTGCGGCAGGCAGACCCTTCAGGGATGAGCGGTATCGGTATCTATCATTGCCGGAAACCGCAATCCCTGCACGCGATACCGATTCACCAGGCGACCTTTATGCTGGTCATCAAAGGCCGCAAAGATGCCGAAGTCGACGGCTCGCAAGCCGTATCCGTCCGTCCGGGCGAACTGTTGATTCTGCCGGCGGACACAACACTCTGGATCGGCAATCAACCCCAGCAACAGCGCCGCGAATACCTGGCAATCGCACTGAGTTTCAGTCCGGATACAATACGTCACTTCCGGCAAACCTACCCCGCTCACCTGGACGAATGGAACATCACGCCGCGTCTGCATGCCGCCGCGCCGCAGGCCGTGCTTGGCGCACTTCAACAGTGGCTGCGCTGGTGTCAACAGTATCCGGTCGATGCGTCGTTGCGCCAGCACCGCCAGATCGAAATCCTGCTCCTGCTGGCCCAGGCCGGTCTGGCAGGTAACCTGCTTGCGCGTGAGCAACCGAGCTGGCGGCAACAGGTCTCCCAGTTGCTGGCGCAAGATACCTCGCGTAACTGGCAAATCGGCGATGTTTGCAACGCGCTCTGCATCAGCGAATCCTCACTGCGGCGCCGACTGCGCGTCGAGAACAGCCGTTTTCGAGAACTGCTGGAAGAAGTCCGGCTGGTCACCGGTCTATCCCTGTTACAGGAAACCTACTGGCCGGTAAGTCGTATTGCACAGACCGTCGGTTACCAGTCCCAATCGCGTTTCGGTGAACGCTTCAAGCAACGCTTCGGTATGACGCCAACCGAACTCCGGCGCACGCGGTTTACCGAAAAAGGCGAAAATCCGGCGGTTGCAGGCGAACAGGCGTGATCCGCTTTTGCTAGAGTTCGCTGCAACACTCACCACCGGAGACCGCTCTTGAAACACTTGATCCTGCTCACCGCACTGCTGTTTTCCTGCCTGACCGCCCAGGCGGCGGTTAAGGGGGAAGTTCTTCACTACCGCGTGGATGGCAAACCGTTCACCGGCTATCTTGCCTACGATGACGCCATCAGCGGAAAACGCCCCGGTATCCTGGTGGTGCACGAATGGTGGGGACATAACGCCTACGCCCGCAAGCGCGCCGACCAGCTTGCCGCCCTGGGATATACCGCGCTGGCACTCGATATGTATGGCACAGGTAAACAGGCCGATCATCCTGATGACGCCAAAAAATTCATGCAGGCGGTGCTCGGCAACCTGCCGCAAGCGGAAAAGCGTTTTAACGCGGCAAAGAACTTGCTGGAGCACCACAGTACCGTCGACAAGGACAGAATCGCTGCGATCGGTTACTGCTTCGGGGGCGGTATTGTGCTGCACATGGCACGCGCCGGGGCGGATCTGGACGGTGTCGTGAGTTTTCATGGCATGCTCGGGACGAAACAACCGGCGGCACCCAACACGATCAAGGCCAGAATACGCGTTTTCACCGGCGCCGCCGCTCCCTTCTCGCCCCCCGAACTGGTCGCGTCCTTCGAAAAAGAGATGCAGGCGGCGGGCGCTGACTTTCAGGTCACACGCTACCCCGGGGTCAAGCACAGCTTCACCAACCCCGAAGCCGACGCGTTCGCCAAACGCTTCAAC
>JALWRY010000235.1 GCA_027080445.1 Thiohalobacter sp.
GTGCTCGACGTCGATATTGCGCTGGTAGGCGGCGAAGGCGTTTTCACGAAAACGGCTGGTAATGGGGCCGGGTTCAATCAATACCGCGTGAATATTGCTGCCGGCCAGTTCCAGACGCAGCGTATCGTAGAGTCCCTCCAGTGCATATTTGCTGGCGTTGTAGGCGCCCCGGTAGGCCAGTGATACAAAGCCCAGCACGGAACTGTTCTGGATGATGCGGCCTTCGCCGGCCTCACGCATCCACGGCAGGAGACGGTTGGTCAGCTCCAGGGCGCCGAACACGTTGGTTTCGAACTGGGCGCGCAAGACCTCTCGTGAAAGGTCCTCGACGGCGCCCGGTTGACCAAAGCCGGCATTGTTGAACAGGCCGTACAGGCGCCGTCCGGTACGCTCCGCCACCGCTTCAACGGCTTCCCGGATCGAGGCGGTATCGTCAAGGTCAAGCCTGATACAATCCAGTCCTTCTTTCTGCAAGCGCATGACATCGTTTGTCTTTCTTGCGCTGGCAATGACAGGATAGCCGCATTTTTTGAGGGTGTGGGCCGCGCAGTAACCGATGCCGCTGGAGCAGCCGGTGACCAGCACGGCACGGCCGTTGAGGGGCGTTTCAGCCATCCGTAAGCGCTTCAGTTTGAGAAACATTCCGGCCTGTGCGGGATTTCCCCGGTGACCACTCGTTCATTCAAGAAACCCCCTGTTTCGGCGATATAGCGGATATGAATTTCTAGCGTACCGTTAATGGAGTCACAATTCATGGATATCGCCACCCTGATCGGTTTACTTGGTGCACTGGGTATCGTCATCATGGCGATTGTGATGGGGGGAAGTTTCCTTCTTTTTGTCAACATTCCCTCTATCCTGATTGTCCTGGTTGGCAGTATGTTTGCGGTGTTGATCAAGTTCCCGATGGGGCACTTTCTGGGGGCCTTCAAAATCGCTGCAAAGGCCTTTTTCGGCAAGACAGACGATCCCGGAAAATTGATAGAAGAAGGTGTCGCACTCGCCAATATCGCCCGCAAGGAAGGTGTGCTGGGGCTGGAAGGCCAGGATATCCAGAACGAGTTTCTGAAACGTGGTATCCAGCTGTGTGTGGATGGACACGAGCCGGAATTCGTACGCGCCATGCTGAGCAAGGACATTAACCTGACGATTGAACGTCATGAGCGCGGGCAGGCGATTTTCAAGGCGATGGGTGATGTGGCGCCGGCGATGGGTATGATCGGTACGCTGATAGGCCTGGTGCAGATGTTGTCCGCCATGGATGACCCGAAATCCATCGGTCCGGCGATGGCGGTTGCGTTGTTGACGACACTATACGGTGCAGTTATTGCCACCGTTCTCGCCTTGCCGATTGCCGACAAGCTGGCATTACGCAGTCAGGATGAGCGACTCAACAAGGCGCTTATCCTGGAAACGATTGGTTCGATCCAGGAAGGTCTCAATCCACGGGTAATGGAGGAATTGCTCAAGACCTATCTTCCGGAGAATAAACGTGCCAGTGTTGGTGAAGCCAGCGCCGACGCAGCCTGACCTTAATCCAGGCGACAGTATGAACAGGGACGTTGCGTATCATGTCTGACGAAGCACCCGCAAAAGCAGAGGAAGGTGGCGCACCCGCCTGGGTGATGACGTTTGCGGACCTCATGTCCCTGCTGATGTGTTTCTTTGTGCTGCTACTCTCTTTTTCCGAGATGGACGTTTCCAAGTACAAGGAAATGGCCGGTTCGATGAAGAACGCTTTCGGCGTACAACGCGAAATCAAGGTCAAGGAACCGCCGAAGGGGATTAACGTGATTGCACGTGAGTTCAGCCCGGGGCGGCCTGAACCCACGATTATGAATGTTATCCGCCAGATGACGACACAGGACATGAATGTCAACCTCGATCTTGGCAAAGAGCGTCGTCGTCCGGTTCCTGCGCCCAAAGGCGAGCGTATCCCTGACCGGGAGAAAACCGCGAAACTCGATCCCAGGGGCAAGGACAACCACCAGGCGCAGGTCGAGGGGCTCTCGGAAGGACAAAAGAAAGAACTGGCGAAGGCCAAGGCGCTGGCGAAGCTCCGCCTGGAAGACAAGCTGAAAGCAGAAGCGAAGCTTGTCGGTACGCAGTCCAGGAAGAACAACAAGGTCTCGATTGACAATAAAACGCTGGAAGAACTGGTCAAGGCGAAGGCCGAAGCGGAACGCCGCAGGAAACTGGAGCACAGTGCCAGACTGATCAGCAATGCGCTGGGCCGTGAGATCAAGGAAGGCAATATTGATGTTGAAACGGCGGGCAAGAAGATTATCATTCGGGTGCGTGAAAAAGCCTCGTTTGGTTCAGGTCGTGCTGACCTGAAGGGCTCGTTCCGGCCGATCCTGGGTAAAATCGCAAAGATACTGAAGGATTCTGAAGGCAAAATTATTATTGCGGGCCATACCGACAATATCCCGATTTTTACCGAGCGTTTCCGCTCCAACTGGGAGTTGTCGTCGGCGCGTGCGGTGTCGGTAGCACATGAGATGATGCTGGCGACAAAGATTCCTTCCAACCGTTTCCTGGTTGAGGGCTTTGCCGATACCCAGCCCATGGCGCCGAACGATACGCCAGCCAATCGGGCGAAGAACCGCCGCGTGGAAATCATCTTGCAACAGGGCGACGACAAGGCGGGCAAGGAAATTGACGTGTTGAATAAACAGGCTGCAGCCCCCGGGAAAACGCCGGCCGTCGTGCCGCGCCGCGATAATGGCAAGGGCTTAAAACGCGTGTCCCGGCCAGCAGCAAAACCGGCTGTAGTAAAAGGCATTCGTACAGGTGGAGTAAAGTCATCCTCGCCGGCGAAAGCCAGGAAAAAATCATCAACGCCGCCGTCAGGCCTGGGCATCAAACTGGGTGGCAGCAAGTAGTGCAGGACATACTATGAGTGACGAACGCAGGGAATACTTCAGGATTGATGACGAGGTGGCGCTCGACTACCGTCTGATCGATAACGATGAAGTCGACCGCTTGCTGGAAAAGATCCGTTCACAGCTGGTGGACCGGTTTACCGCGGCGTCGAGCTTTACCGCGACCACCCGGCAGATGATGAATGTGATCCACAAGGTGCAGGCGCAATCGCCGGAACTGGCGCGTTGTCTGCAGGCGATCGATCAGAAACTGAATATGATTGCACAGCTGTTTGTCTCGGAAGAAATCAAGGAGAACAAGCAGGAAACCCGTGAGGTCAATTTGAGCGCCGGTGGCGTGGCGTTTCGCTCACAACACGAAATCCCGGTCGGCAGCTTGCTGGAATTACGCATGGTGCTGTTCCCGTCACTGGTCGGTATCCTGACCATCAGCCGGGTCATTCACTGCGAGCGGGTGAATGACCTCAACCCGCAGTTTCCCTGGCAACTGGCAGTTGAGTACGAACACCTGAAGGAAACGGATCGCGAATTGCTGGTGCGCCATATTATGGCGCGGGAAACCGAGCAGTTGCGCAGCCAGCGAACAGAAAACGACGAGTAGATTCCCCGGCCTTGCCCGTCAGCCAGCCACCTGTTTTTCCTCTTCCTGTTGCTGTAATTCCCACAGCTGTGCGTATATGCCGGCATGACCGAGCAGTTGCGCATGGTTGCCGCGCTCGACTATCCGGCCCTGTTGCATGACCAGTATCTGGTCCGCATCGATAATGGTCGACAGGCGGTGTGCAATGACCAGTGTGGTGTGGTTTTGCGCCGCGCTGCGCAGGCTTTCCAGGATGCTCTGTTCGGACTGACTGTCGAGACTCGATGTGGCTTCATCGAAAATCAGGATCTTTGGATTTTTCAGGATGGCGCGGGCGATCGCGACACGCTGTTTTTCTCCACCCGACAGTTTGAGGCCACGTTCACCGACCACTGTGTCGTAGCCTTTCGGCAGGCTGACGATGAAGTCATGGATGTTGGCAAGTTTTGCCGCCTGCTGGATATCCTCGAAATCGGCATCCTGGCGGGCGTAACCGATGTTGTAGCGCAAGGTATCGTTGAACAGCACAGTATCCTGCGGAACAATGCCGATGGCGGCGCGCAGGCTCTGCTGGGTGACGGAACGGATATCCTGTCCATCAATCAGGATGCGGCCCTTGTTGACGTCATAAAACCTGAATAGCAGCCGCGCCAGCGTAGACTTGCCTGCCCCACTGGGACCTACCACCGCCACCCGCTGGCCGGGCGGGATAGTAAAGCTGACATCATCGAGTATCGGGCGATCCGGGTCATAGGCAAAGCTGATGCGGTCGACACAGACTTCCCCCTGGCGGACAGTCAGCGCAACGGCGTCCGGGGCGTCCTCGATCTCCGGGCGTTTCTCCAGTACATCGAACATCAGCTGCATATCCGCAATGGCGTGTTTGAGCTGGCTATAGACGATACCGAGGAAATTCAGCGGGATGAACAACTGGAGCAGGAAAGCATTGATCAGCACCAGGTCACCGATACTCAGTTGACCTTCCACCACGCCACTGGAGGCCAGTATCATGATCGATGTGACGCCCAGGGCAATAATCGAGGCCTGCCCCACGTTCAGCGCCGACAGGGAGGTCTGGCTTTTTACTGCGGCATCTTCCCACTCTTCCAGTGATGCGTCATAGCGCGACAGTTCGTGTTGCTCGTTACCAAAATATTTCACGGTTTCGTAGTTGATCAGGCTGTCGATGGCCTGGGTGTTGGCTTTTGAATCGGTGGCGTTCATCTTTACCCGGTACTTCATCCGCCACTCGGTGATGCGGAAGGTAAAGAAAATATACACAATCACACTGACGAAGGTGATGACCGCAAACCACACGCTGTAACGTTTCAGCAGGATGCCGGCGATCAGGGTGACTTCCACCAGTGTCGGCAGGATGCTGAACACCATGTAGTTGAGCAGTGAACTGACGCTGCGCGTGCCGCGTTCAATGTCGCGGGAAATGCCGCCGGTCTTGCGTTCGAGGTGGTAACGCAAGGACAGCCGGTGCAGGTGTTCCAGCACCCGCACGGAAACCTTGCGCATGGCGCCGTGGCGCACGCGCGCGAACACCGCATCGCGCAGCTCATTGAACAGGGAGCTGGCCAGTCGCAGTGCGCCGTAGCTGAGCAACAGGCCCAGTGGCAGCACCAGTTGCATATTGTCGCGGTCCAGGGCATCGACAATGTCTTTCAGCATCAGCGGGATACCGACATTGGCAACCTTGGAGAAAACCAGGAAAAGCAGCGCCAGCACCACCCTTACCCGGTATTCCCACAAAAAAGGTGCGAGAGATCGCAGTGTTTTCAGGTCATTACCGTGGGATTCAGGCAGTTCGGTGGGTCGGTTGTGCATGCAAGTCTCGATTATCGGGTTGATGTTCCGGGGTATCGTCTCCACATTTTCAGGATCTGTGGTGCGTCTGCCGGGCAGGCGCAGTTGAATTGTACCCGAAGCCGGCAAAACGGCGGCACCGGCCTGATTTGGCTGGTATACTTGCGCGCTTTGCGGAATCGAGAGTCAGAATCCGGAGTTGGAACCATGCCGATTTATGAATACCAATGTACTGAATGTGGCCTGGAACTGGAGAAGTTGCAGAAACTCAGCGATGCCCCGCTGACAGATTGCCCGGAATGTGGCAAATCCACACTGAAAAAGAAAGTGTCTGCTGCCGGCTTCCGCCTCAAGGGCAGTGGCTGGTATGAAACCGATTTCAAGAGCAAAAACCGCAAGAACGTCGCCAAGGGGGACAGTAAACCCAAAGCGGGCGGCGATGCCGGCGGTAAATCATCCTCCGGGGGTGGTAAATAGACGACGCCGGCGCCTGATCGGCAGCCGACAGGACAATCGCCCGCCGTTCCGGCGAGGCGCCATC
>JALWRY010000236.1 GCA_027080445.1 Thiohalobacter sp.
TGAAAATCACGAAAAACCGGGGATCCGCGAACAACACCTGTTGCGCCGCAATAATAACCCGCTCTTTGATGCCTCACGTCGCGAAGTGCGCAGTGAAGATCTTGCCACGGCGCGGCTCGATGACGGGCAGGAGCTGGATCGCTTCATGAGCGACTTCCAGTCACTGGTCCAGCGTGCCGTGGACCTGGCGTCCAATGCGCCGACTGAAACCGTACTGGAGATCAAGGCGGAACTGGATAAATCCTACCAGTTGGCCTGCGCCCTGCCCGGCGACCAGACAAAAATCAAACAGGCCATCACCCAGCTGGTCAATGCCGTGATGCATGCGATCTGGAAGGGCATTGGTGAGGATGATGCCCTGGCGAAACAGGAACTGGAAGACGAGGAAATGGCGCGACGCGCACACTTCAGCCTGCAGGAACTGCCCCTCGTGTCCGCCCTGACCCACCCGGACTCCCCCATCGGGGAAGATGAACTACTCCCCTCGCTGCTCAGTGAACCGGATGAAACGCTGGCGCCCAGCCTGACCATATTCGATGCGGAACAACTGGCGGTAATCTGTGAGGACGCACGGGCCTTCCTGACCCGACAGGACCCGGACAGAACACTCGAGGATGCCTGGCGCCGACTCGAACTGATCGAAAGCATCTACCATCAGATACAACAGCCGCAGCGCGGCGACCACTGACATGGGTAATACCATCAACCCTGACCGTTGGTGCGAAGGTACGGTCGTCGAACTCAAGCGCTGGACCGAGCGACTGTATTCACTGCGTGTCGATGCGCCGGTCGACGCGTTTACCGCCGGGCAGTTCTCCAAGCTGGGGCTGATGATCGATGACGAATTCATCAGCCGCCCCTACTCCTATGTCAATGCGCCGGATGAACGACCGCTGGAATTCTACTTCATCACCGTCCCGGATGGCCCGTTGACACAACACCTGGTGATGCTCGAACCGGGTGATTCGGTTTACGTGATGCGCAAGGCATCGGGTTTCCTTTGCCTCAACGAGGTACCGGAATCAAAACACCTGTGGCTGTTGTCCACCGGCACCGCCATTGGACCCTTCCTGTCGATACTGAAGACTCCGGAGCCCTGGCAACGCTTTGAACGCGTAGTACTGGTCCACGCGGTACGTACCGCGGAAGAACTGTCCTTCCAGGACAGCATCCAGTCGATTGCGAATCAACACCCGCAGCAGTTCAGTTACATTCCGTTTGTCAGTCGCGAAGATACAGACTTCGCCATCCGTGACCGTATTCCCGGAGCACTCGCATCCGGTGCACTTGAATCCCGCGCCGGTAACACCATCACACCGGAACAGTCGCAAGTCATGATCTGTGGTAATCCCGACATGGTGAAAGACACCTCAGAGGCGCTTAAAGCGCGTGGCCTGCAACGCAACCGGCGTCGCACGCCCGGTCACATCACCGTAGAGAATTACTGGTAGCACGACTGCATCGGTCTGGCCAGCGACGCCGGGTTAAGGCGATGAAGCAGGAAACTTGCGTTATAATAGCCAGCCTCCCGGCGTGGCATCTTGATGCATACCGGAAAATATCTAAATAATACTTATATTAAACAATGGATTGAAAGATATTATTAAGGAAACACGCCAACGTAGACTTTCGGACACAGGGGCTCACATGGACCGGCGCCGCCAACCTGACCGGCGTGCGCACCCTGACGCATCCTCCGGACACTATCGCTACCCGTCCTGGCAGGAGCAAAAAGTCCAGTTCCTGACGCGCTTTATTTTCCTCGCACTCGGTATTGGTTTCTTTAATTTTACCGATGGCATTGCGCCGACGCTCTGGTCAGGCACGCAACTGAATACGGCCTATGCCATTTACTTTGTCATACAGGCCGTGCTGTTCGCGCATGCCGCCCGGAATCATATCTGCCCCACGCGTTACCACCTGGCCATGTGGATCGATATCACGATTTCCAGTCTCTCGGTACTGAATGACCCCTACCCCATTCCCCCCTCCCTGCTGGTCTATATCATGGTGGTGCTGGGTAACGGCATGCGCTATGGCATGCGCCTGTTTGCCGAGTCATTGGTTGGCTGTCTCGGCGCCGCCACTGTTGTGCTGGCCCTGCGTTATGCGTTAAACGGTGCGGATATTTCGCCGGGGCTGGTGTTCCTGAACCTGTTCGGCGCTATTATCCTGGTGTATTCCTACGTACTGATGGGCCGGATTGAACATAGCCGCAACGAGCTGGAACAAAGCAGCACTGTCGACACGCTGACCGGGCTGCTCAACCGCCGCGCGCTACAGGATATCGCCAGCAGCATGTTCCAGAAGCTACAATGCAACAAGCAGAAGTTTGTCCTGCTGTTTGCCGACCTGGACAAATTCAAGGATGTGAACGACGAACTGGGGCACGCAGCCGGTGACCTGGTGTTGCGCGAATTTGCCCGTATCGTCCGCCATTCCATCCGCGAACCGGATGTGGCGGCGCGTTTTGGCGGTGATGAGTTTGTGATCATTCTTGAAGACACCTCACTGGAACACGCCCGTTTGATTGCCGAACGCATCCAGAAACAGGTGACTCACTGGTCGGATGAAAATGAAATCGATTTCAGCGTTACCTTTGGCCTCGGTGAGGCACCAACACACGGCGACAGCTTTGTTCACCTGCTGGAACAGGTCGACAAGGCCCTATATCATTCCAAATCCACTCACACCGGGGGCGGCCTCGCGATTGCCCGACCCGCCGCCTGACAGACGGACTGATTTATGGAACAAGATGTTGAAGTCGCCATTATTGGCGCAGGCAGTGCAGGACTCTATGCCCAGGGACAGGTCAAACGTAAAACGGATAACTATGTGCTGATCGATGGCGGAGAACTGGGCACCACCTGCTCCCGGGTTGGCTGCATGCCATCCAAGGCACTGATCCAGATTGCCGAGGATTTCCACCGCCGCTCTATCTTCCCCCGTGAAGGCATCGAGGGTGGCGACGGGCTGAGTGTAGACGGCGCCGATGCCATGGAACACGTGCAGGATCTGCGCGACATCTTTGTCGACAAGGTGCTGTCCACCACGACTGACGAAATGGGCGATGAATTCATCCCCGAGTATGCACAGTTTCTCGAACCCGGCCTCCTCCAGGTAGGGGAACGGCGCATTCGCGCCAAACGTATCGTCATTGCCACGGGTTCCACGCCGGTTGTACCGGATGAGTGGAAAGTATTCGGCGACCGCATTCTGACCACCGACGGGATTTTCGAACTCGAGACCTTGCCGGAATCGCTCGCCGTGATCGGTCTCGGCGTGATCGGTCTCGAACTCGGCCAGGCCTTCCACCGGCTTGGTGTCAAGGTAACCGGCATTGACCAGCTGGACATCATCGGCAATCTCGACGATCCGGAAATCAATAAAACCGCTATCCAGATTCTCGGCAAGGAAATGCCCCTGTGGCTGGGCCAGCCGGCCCGTATCGAGGAAACATCAGGCGGCAGGCTGAAGGTCAGCGCCGGCGATAATGCGGTAGAGGTGGAGAAGGTCCTCGTCTGTATCGGCCGCCGCCCCAACCTGGAGGGTATCGCAATTGAAAAAGCCGGCGTCAAGCTGGATGCGCGCGGCCTGCCGGACTACAACCCGAATACCATGCAGATTGAAGACAAACCGCTGTTCATCGCCGGTGATGTCAACGGTGACAGACCGGTACTCCACGAGGCGGCCGATGAAGGACGCATTGCCGGGATCAACGCCGTATCTGATTCACCCCTTGCCTTCCGCCGCAAGACACCGTTGTTCATCACTTTTTCGGATCCCAACCTGGTGCTGGTCGGCAAGACCTGGTCGGAACTGGACCATGACAATACGCTGGTCGGCAGCGTTGCACTGGGCATGCTGGGTCGCGCATTGATTATGGGGCGCAACAAGGGGCAGTTGCGACTCTATGCCGATAAAACCAGCGGTAAACTGCTGGGTGCAGCGATGGTCGCTCCGCACGGTGAACACCTTGGCCACTTGCTCAACTGGTGCATCGAACAGGATCTCACCATCCTGCAAATGGTTCGCATGCCGTTTTACCATCCTGTCCTTGAAGAAGCGATCCAGCCGGTTCTGCGTGACATGGTTGACCGCGGCGGGTTTGCTGCAGGCGGATTTCCAGCAGACCTGGAACGGCTCTAGCCGTGTACAGCACCGGCCGAAAACGCCTGCAGCGCTTACTTGACCTGCGGCATTCGCAACTGATGCGCAACAGCGCCATCGGCGTCGAGAAGGAAAGCCTGCGCGTCAACAGCAAGGGCAGTATTGCCCAGACGCCACACCCGCAAGCACTCGGTTCTGCATTGACCCATCCCTGGATCACGACCGACTTTTCCGAAGCCTTGACGGAATTCATTACGCCGCCCCTGGACCGGGTACAGGACGTACTGGATTTCCTGCGCGATACGCAACAATACGTCTACCAGTGCCTCGATAATGAATTCCTGTGGGCCACCAGCATGCCCTGTGTGGTAGATGGTGAAACCAGTATTCCGATTGCGGAATACGGGACATCCAACTCGGGCATGATGAAGCATGTCTACCGGAGAGGTCTTGGTTACCGCCATGGCTGCACCATGCAGGTGATTGCCGGCGTACATTTCAACTATTCCTTCCCGGCGGAATTCTGGCCGATCTATGCGGAACTGGAAGGCAACCGGATGCCTGTCCAGGATTTTATCTCCGAATCCTATATGTCACTGATCCGTAATCTGCAGCGCTATGGCTGGCTGATTCCCTACCTGTTCGGTGCTTCACCGGCGATTTGCAAATCGTTTCTCGGCGGACGCGAAACCAGCCTGCAAAGCTTTAACGAGAACACCTATTATGAACCCTGGGCGACTTCCCTGCGCATGGGGGACATCGGTTACCAGAACAACCGCGAGAACGAAACCGGCATCAAGGCCAACTATGATGACCTGAAAAGTTATATCGACAGCCTGATCTGCGCTATCAGCACCCCCTGCCCGGAGTTCGAGAAAATCGGCGTCAAGGTTGACGGTGAGTACCGTCAGCTGAGCGCCAATATCCTGCAGATCGAGAACGAGTACTACAGCACCATTCGCCCAAAGCAGATCGTCACCGGTAACGAAATGCCCTCCCTGGCATTAAGACGCCGGGGTGTAGCTTACGTGGAACTGCGCTCGCTCGACGTCAATGCCTTTGACCCGCTGGGCATCAATGAACGCCAGATGTATTTCCTCGAATGTTTCCTGTTGTTCTGCCTGTTACAGGAAAGCCCGATCATTCATCGCAGTGAACGCTGCGCCATCGATGAGAACGAACTGAAAACGGCACACCACGGCCGTGATCCTGAATTGAAGCTGACGCGCAACAATGAACCTGTCCTGCTGAGTACCTGGGCAGGCGAACTCCTCGAGGAAATGCAGGGCGTTTGTGAATTACTCGATCAAGGCTCCGAGGACACGCCTTATTGCGATGCACTGGCTGCACAGCGGAAAAAGGTCGACAACCCGGAACTTACCCCCTCCGCGCGCATGCTCCAGGAAATGCGTGACCGGGGTGAGGGATTCTTCCATTTTGCCAAGCGCATGTCGGAAATCCACCAGCACTTCTTTACCAACCTGCCCCTGAGTAAAGACAAGCAGCACCATTACCAGGAACTTGCACTTAAATCGATTGAAGACCAAAAGGCGCGCGAAGCGGCTGATGTGTTGAGCTTCGATGACTACCTGAAACAGTACTTTGCCCAGATCGAACCCGTATGAGCCACACTAAAACCCTGGTGCTTGCCTCCACTTCCCCGTTTCGTCGCGCCCTGCTGGAAAAACTGGGGCTGCCGTTTG
>JALWRY010000237.1 GCA_027080445.1 Thiohalobacter sp.
AACCAGCGCTTCGGTGTCGATGTGACCGGGATCACCACGGTGGGTGCCTTGCCACAGACATTGCCGCCCCTGTCCTCCCCGGACTTCTCCCTGGAAACCATCAGGCACCTTGCCACACCGGCGCTTGCGGTTACCCTGTTTGCACTGACTGAAGCGGTTTCCATCGGGCGTTCCCTCGGCGCACGCAGTGGACAGCGGATTGACGGGAACCAGGAGTTTATCGGCCAGGGACTGTCGAATATATTTGGCAGTTTCTTCTCCGGTTATGTGGCGACCGGTTCGTTTAACCGCAGTGGCCTGAATTACCAGGCCGGCGCAAAGACACCGCTGGCGGCGATGTTTGCGGGTTTGTTGCTCATCATCATCGTGTTGATGGTGGCGCCCTATGCCGCCTATCTGCCGAACGCGGCGATGGCGGGCATCCTGTTCCTGGTGGCCTGGGGGCTGATCGATTTTCACGAGATCGCCCATATCCTCAAGGCCAGCCGGCGCGAGACCGGTATCATGGCCGTTACCTTTTTCGGCGCCTTGTTCCTTGAACTGGAACTGGCGATTTTCGCCGGGGTGATGTTGTCGCTGGTGTTGTACCTGATGCGGGTATCGAAACCACGCATCATTACGCGGGTGCCGGACCCGCGACAAATCAATCGCAAGTTCAATACGGATGCAAGCCTGCCGCAATGCCCGCAGCTGCGTATCCTGCGTGTAGACGGGTCAATCTTTTTTGGCTCCGTCAACCATATCCAGGAAACCTTTGCAGAGCTTGAGGAAGTCCACCCGGAACAGAAGCACCTGGCGATTATTGCCCAGGGTATCAATTTTGTGGATGTCGCCGGTGGTGCAGCGCTGGCTGAAGAAGCGCGCAAGCGCAGGGCGCGTGGCGGAGGATTCTACCTGATCAAGGTAAAGAAGGGGCTGTGGACCTCGCTGGATTCCTCCGGCAGCCTGGATGAGATCGGCCCCAATCATGTCTTCCAGTCGAAGTCGGCTGCAGTGACAGGTATTTTCCAGAAGCTGGACAAGAATATCTGTCGCACTTGTGACAAACGTATTTTCCGTGAATGTGCATCGGTGGAATTCGTGCCGGAACAGGCATCCTGAGGGAGGAGTTATGTACATACTGGTTATTGAAGACAACCCGGACCTTGTGGCGAACCTGTACGACTACCTGGAGCCCAGGGGTTACACACTGGATGCCGCCTATGAGGCGCGTAGCGGTTTGCAGTTTGCCAGCGAGAAAAGCTTTGACGCGATTGTGCTGGATCTGACACTGCCGGGGCTGGATGGTATCGAACTGTGCCGTCAGTTGCGGGACGCCGGCAGTCACACACCGGTACTGATGTTAACCGCGCGCGACACCCTGGACGCCAAGCTGGAAGGTTTCGCCGCTGGCGCGGACGACTACCTGGTCAAGCCGTTTGCCCTGCAGGAGCTGGATGTGCGGCTGCGCGCCCTGATCCGCCGTGCACGCTGCGACCATGAAAGTGAAAAGCTGCAGGTCGGGGACCTGGTGTTCGACCCGGAAACCCTGTCGGTGCAGCGTGCCGGCAAGACCATCACCCTGCCGCCGATCCCGCTGAAGATTCTCGCCCTGCTGATTCGTCAGTCACCGCGTGTTGTTCCCAAGCGCGAACTGGAACGGCGTATCTGGGGTAATGAAAGACCGGACAGTGACTCCTTGCGCACCCATTTGCATGTGCTGCGTTCCGCTATCGATAAACCCTTCGACACTCACCTGCTGAGAACTGTACACGGCATGGGGTATCAGCTTGCGGCGCCGGATGAAGTTCAAGGCTAGTCTCTGCTACCGCGCGACCCTCGCCTTCGCGCTGGTCGGCGGAATGGTCAGTTTTTCACTGGCTACCGCCTGGTACTGGCTGACCATCAACATGGAAGAACAGCTGATTGCGGATACCCTGTCGGCCGAGCTGGAAGATTTCATCCAGCGTTACCGTCAGGACGCATCACTGATGCCGCCGTCCAGCACCCTGATGCAGATCCGGGTGATCGGCAGGCCAGGCCGGCAGGACACCCCCGGGGTGCTGCGCGATCTCGATGCCGGTTTTCACCAGGTCGCGTTTGATGGCAAAAACTATTATGCCGAGGTGCGTGTCTCCGACAATCGCCGGTTTGTCGCGCTCTATGACGATGCCCAGGTCCGCTATCGTGAAAGTCAGTACCAGGGCTTCCTGGTCGCTGCAGTGTTGATCATGACGCTGCTGTCCGCCGCTCTTGGCCGGTGGCTGGCCGGGCGTGTCGTGTCACCGGTCAGGGTGCTCGGAGAGCGTGTACGCGAGCTTGAGCCGGAGGGCGAGCCGCGTGAACTGGGCGGCGATTTCCCGCCTGACGAAGTCGGCTTCCTGGCGTGTGAATTCGATGCCTATCAGCGGCGACTACGGGCTTTTATCCAGCGTGAGCAGAATTTCACTGCAGATGTCAGTCATGAACTGCGCACGCCACTGGCTGTTATCGACGGCGCTGCAGAGGTATTGCAGGGAGATCCCGGCCTGGATGCGGCGCAATCTATCCGTATCAGGCGCATTGCCCGTGCCGCGCGTGAAATGACAGAGGTGACTGCGGCATTACTTGAGCTCGCACGGGAACAGCACACAGGCCAGGTATCCGGGGATTGCGATGTTGCGGTGCTGCTGGAAGATATTATTGAGAGCCACCGTCATTTGCTCGAACGCGATAATGTGAGTGTCGAGGTGGATATTGTTTCGCACCGGCACCTGTCGGTTCAGAGCGCATTGTTGCGTATTGTACTGGCCAATCTTGTCCGTAACGCCTTTTCCTATACGCGCAAGGGACATGTACAAATCACCCTGGACGAAACGGGCATCACGGTGACGGATACCGGCGAGGGTATCCCGCCTGAGCAACGCGATGAAGTGTTTAAACCGTTCTATAGCGCACGCGGTGGTGAAGGTATCGGCCTTTCCCTGGTGCGGCGTATTTGCCAGAACTACGGCTGGAAAGTTTCTCTCGACAGCAAAGTGGGCCAGGGGACGTGTTTTCGCCTGGAGTTCGGTGAAAGCTGAAAGCCTTTTAGAGATATACCCCCGTCATTGCGAGGCGCGTAGCGCCGCGGCAATCTCCAACCGGCTACTGCCGAATGATGAGATTGCCGCGCTACGCTCGCAATGACGGGGTGTTCTTCCCCGATTCGTCACCGCGCAGCGGGGTGCAATGACGCGCCTTAGCTGCAACCCTTGGGACGCGGCAGACCGGCGACCTTGTTGGCGCACTTGATCAGGCCGGTCGGGAACAGCGAGTAGATATATTTCTGGTCACTACGATCCTTGCCATATTTTTTCTTCATCAGTTTCGAGAACTGGCGGGGTTCACAAACGGTACCATTATCCTGAAAGTATTCCCGCGCCAGATTGATGATGTCCCAGTGCTCCTCGGTGAGCTCCGGGATTTTTTCGTTTTTGGCAATTTCCACCGCGAGTTCCGGACTCCATTCGTCCAGGTTATTCAGCCAGCCGGCTTCGCTCAGCTCAATAATTTTACCGTTAACTTCTGCTTGCATCGTTCAATGCTCCTTACCCGTATTCAATAATAATGAGGTTGCCCTTAATAGTTGACTAATTTTATCAGGTATTACCCGAAATTACTATTTGTTGAAATACTTATATTTTTTCTGGGTTTTCGCCACACCATCAGGATGCTGCGATTGACAGGTGCAAAATGCCGGACAGTTGGTACAATGCCGCGTCCTCCGGCGCTGCGCTGCGCCGGTTTTCTGGACAATGCGTTATGGTGATCTGTACCGGTCCCCTCGCGACAGTAAACTGTGAACCCGGTCAGGCCCGGAAGGGAGCAGCCGCAGCAGTGGACCTGGGCGCCGGGGTGTGGCTGGTACGGGTCGCCACCCATTCTTACCCAATCTCCCGGCCCGGCTTCTGTATAATGAGCCGGGTTTCAGGATGTCTTGCGGATCATTCATGAGTTATCAGGTACTGGCGCGCAAATGGCGGCCACGAAAGTTTGCCGAAATGGTGGGACAGGAGCACGTACTGCGTGCCCTGATCAATGCGCTGGACAATGACCGGCTGCACCATGCCTACCTGTTTACCGGCACCCGCGGGGTGGGCAAGACCACGGTGGCGAGGATTTTCGCCAAGTCACTCAATTGCGAATCGGGTGTCAGTGCGGAGCCTTGTGGCACCTGTTCCGCCTGCGTGGAAATCGACGAGGGCCGCTTTGTCGACCTGATCGAGGTCGATGCGGCTTCGCGCACCCGCGTCGAGGACACCCGCGAACTGCTCGACAATGTGCAGTACGCGCCGACCCGGGGCCGTTACAAGGTTTACCTGGTGGACGAGGTACACATGCTCTCGGCGCACAGTTTCAATGCGCTGCTGAAGACGCTGGAAGAACCGCCACCACACGTCAAATTCCTGCTCGCTACCACCGATCCGCAAAAGCTGCCGGCCACGGTGCTGTCGCGTTGCCTGCAGTTCAACCTCAAGCGTCTGCCGATGCCGTTGATCAGCGACTACCTGGAAACGCTGCTGCAGGCAGAGTCGGTTACGGCGGAAACCTCTGCACTGCGCCTGCTGGCGCGCGCTGCCGACGGCAGTATGCGCGATGCGCTCAGTCTGCTCGACCAGGCAATTGCCTTCGGCGATGGTGGTGTGACCGAAGCGGATGTGCGCAGCATGCTGGGCACCATCGAGCGCGGCCATGTCACTGCCATCCTGCGCGCCCTGGCGGATGCGGACGCGTCCGCCATACTGGCCGTGGTTGAACAGTTAGCGCAGCAGGCGCCGGATTATGAAGGTCTGCTGGCGGAACTGCTGACCGACCTGCAACAGATTGCCATTGCCCAGGTTGCCCCCGATGCGCTTGACGCGGATCTTGAAGCCGGCGATACATTGCGGGAGCTGGCGCAGCGCATGGATCCTGAAGATGTACAGTTGTATTACCAGGTCGGGCTGGTCGGGCGGCGTGATCTGCCCTTGTCGCCGGAGCCGCGAGGCGGGCTGGAAATGATCCTGTTGCGCATGCTGGCGTTCCGGCCGGTGACCTCGGGCCAGGCGGAAACACCTGCGCGACCGAACCCGGCGCGTGCGGTAACGGCGTCGGCCGTGAAGCCCGGCCCGGCCGGGTCAGCCACAGCGCGCGAGGCCGTTGCGGAGGCGCCGGTTGCAGCGATGTCCCTGTCAGAAGACGCCGACTGGTCGGCGCTGGTCGAATGCATGCAGCTCAAGGGCATGTCGCGCGAACTGGCGATGAACTGCGCTGTGCAGGCGCGTGGCGATGACCAGTGGACACTCACACTGGGCAGTGAACACCAGCAGTTACTGAGCAAACAGCGGCAGCAGCAACTGCAGAGCCGGTTGTCTGAATGCCTGGGTAAAACGATAAAGCTGGACATCGCCCTGCAAGGCCGCAGCGCCAACACGCCGGCGCAGCAACGCCGGCAGGCGGCCGAGCAACGCCAGGCCAGCGCCGTCGAGGCAATCACTTCGGACCCGAACGTCAAGGCATTCCAGAAAACGTTCGATGCCACATTACACAATGAAACAATACGTCCCCGGGACAGTTAAACATCACACACGAGTGAGGAACGGCAAGTATGAAAGGTGGACTTGGTAACCTGATGAAGCAGGCCCAGCAGATGCAGGCCAATGTGCAGAAGGCGCAGGAAGAAATTGCGAAAATGGAAGCTACCGGTGAATCCGGCGGCGGACTGGTCAAGGTAACGATGACGGGGCGGCATGAAGCGCGTCGTGTCGAGATCGATGACAGCCTGATCGGCGACGACAAGGACATGCTGGAAGACC
>JALWRY010000238.1 GCA_027080445.1 Thiohalobacter sp.
CATCTCACCAGTGGCAGGCCGTGTATTCTTGCCGCGCTGGATGCACGCATGAAGGAAGTCTACTGGGGCGCCTACCGTTTCGATCAGGATGCAAACCTTGAACAGCTTGGCGAAGAAGTGGTTTGTGCGCCGGACGCGGTTACTGTGCCGGAAGGCGAAGGCTGGTTTGGCGCCGGAAGTGGTTGGGATACCTACGGGGATGTTCTGGCCGGCCGTTGTGACCTGGCGGTAACAGACTGTTTGCCCGACTGGCTACCCCATGCCGCCAATGTCGCACAGCTTGCCGCCGTGCAATTTCAATCCGGCCAGGCCATCGCACCGGAACAGGTGGCGCCGATCTACCTGCGCGACAATGTCGCCGACAAACCCAAAGCCAGGGTGTGATATGCCGAACGATGTATTACAGCAGGTGGTTGAGATTATCCGGGCAGGTCCGCACAGCGGTCCCGGCCTGCAACTTTACGCGCTGGTCAGCACACTGAAAATGGACAACAGCGGCTACCTGTATATGTTGCGTAAACTGCGTGACCTGTCACCCGAACATCGTCAGCTTGCCTATGGGCTGATGGAGTTGATGGCCGAAAACGGTAACCAGGGTGAAGCCTGGGAGACGGCGCTGAAAGCGATGGATGAGGCGGTGCGGGGTGGTTAGCCGATAACCCGCCGGAAGGCGGCGGGTTATCAGCCATTGTTCGCGTATCAAACCATCAATACAGGTAAGACCACTCCGGGGTTTCCGCCATGTGATCCTTGGCCAGCATTTCAAGCAGGTGCCCCATGACACGCACGCTGTTGCTGAGTTCTTTCGGTGACAGTGGCCGACCGGCATCAGCGGCCTTGATGTTGGTGTCATTCAGGTTTTTCAGAATTTCAACCATCAGCTTGAAGTGTTTGGCGCGCGCCTTGGCGGCTTCCTCGCGGGTGGCTGTTTTGCTGCGCATCGCCTTGAATGCAGTTTCGCATTGTTTCATTTTCTGTTCGATCGGGAATTCTGCGGCAAACAGGTTCGTACTGCTCAGCGCCAGCAGGCTGGAAATCGCAAAAGCCATTACAAACGAGGTTAGTCTTTTTGTCATCGAACTCTCTCCTGATGATGAAATATTAATGATGGCCACAGATGACGCTGGAAGGCCGTGTATTGAACTGGCTTACACCTAGTGTAGAGAGATTCCGGCCTGTAAATATTCCCTGCGAATTACCTGTGAGTCCCGGTATATCTGATGCCTCCACTGGAAAAGCAATAAAGTATAGTATAATCAATATGTTGTATAACAAGTGAGTCTGTGACAGCCTTTCGTGGATGCGGGCCGGGCGCGATATCCGCAATCTTGCTGAAACCGCTACCGGTAGCTTGTCTGACACAGTAGAATCACGCGATTGACTGTCTTGTGTGAGCCATTCCCATGAAATCCCCCGAACTCCTTGCCCCGGCGGGCACGTTCAAGAACCTGCGCTATGCCATCACGTATGGCGCCGACGCGGTGTATGCCGGTATGCCGCGCTACAGCCTGCGCGTACGCAATAACGATTTCAGTACGCTGGAGCGACTGGCCGAAGGTATTGAGTATGTTCATGCGGCGGGCAAGGCCTTTTTCCTTGCCAGCAACGTCTTGCCGCACAACAGCAAGGTCAGGACCTTCATGGCGGATATGGAGCCGGTTATTGCCCTGAACCCGGATGCGCTCATTATGGCGGATCCGGGCCTGATCATGCTGGTGCGTGAACGCTGGCCGGAATTGCCGATTCACCTGTCCGTCCAGGCCAATACCATGAACTACGCCAGTGTGAAGTTCTGGCAGCAGGTCGGAGTCAAGCGCATTATCCTGTCGCGCGAGCTGTCACTGGATCAGGTGGAAGAGATTCGACAGGCCTGTCCGGATATCGAGCTGGAGGTCTTTGTTCATGGTGCGTTGTGTATTGCCTATTCCGGTCGCTGTTTATTGTCCGGTTATTTCAACCACCGTGACGCCAACCAGGGAACCTGTACTAACTCGTGTCGCTGGGATTACAGTGTAAAGGCGGCGTCTGAAGACGATGCCGGCAACCTCATCCCGGTATCCGTCGAGCCGGCGAAGACGGCGCCCAAAGTCAGCCTTATCGAGGAGGCCAATCGCCCCGGCGAACTGATGGCCGTCGAGGAAGACGAGCACGGCACCTATATCATGAACTCGAAAGACCTGCGTGCGGTAGAACACGTTGAGCGACTGGTAAAGATGGGTATCGACAGCCTCAAGATCGAAGGGCGCACCAAATCCCATTACTACACGGCGCGTACCGCCCAGGTGTACCGCAAGGCCATCGATGACGCGGTGGCCGGCCGGTCGTTCGATCCCACGCTGCTGGGTAAACTGGAAAACCTGGCCAACCGCGGTTACACCGACGGCTTTTTCCAGCGTCATCACGAACAGGATTACCAGAACTACCTCGACAACCATTCCCAAAGCGCGCAGCAGCGCTTTGTTGGCGAACTGGGTGAGTATGATGCAGAAAGTGGCACAGTGGAGGTGGTTGTTAAAAATCGCTTTGCCGTAGGCGATGAACTGGAACTGATCCTGCCGGGGGGCAACCGCACCTTTACGCTGACCGAGTTGCTTGACAGGGACGGGAATACTGTCGGTGTGGCGCCGGGCAGCGGGCATTGCATGCGAATCCCGATGCCACCGGGAGAATTCAATATGGGCTTGCTGGCGGTAAATTACTGAGGCGGGAAGCGTATTTCGTGTTGTTGTGAGGGCGAACCCCTAAGGTGGGGGGGAAGCCTGCCGATTTAACTGTAAATTTAATATGTTATCGGAGTTAATGAGGCGGTATGAGCGACATACGCGTGGCCTGGTCCCGATTCGCGTGCCTGATTGTGGGGTTTATTTTCCCGTATCTGGCTCCGGCATCGCCTGTCGGTGGTGAATTGCTGGTTTTTCCGGCCATTCAGGCCGAGAACCGGGTCAATGCTGCACAGCGGAATGACGGTGGCCGTTACGATAGCGATATTGCCGCAGACCTGTTCTATAGCCACGACAAAGGCTCACTGTTGTCACTGGTCGAGTTCTTTCTTGGCCAGGACGAACAGGAACTGGAGCGTTTTCAGCTCGGGTTCTCAGTCGGAGAGGCAACCCAGGTCTGGTTCGGGCGCTATCACAGCCCGCTGACTGACTGGAATATTACCTACCATCATGGCCGGTTTCTCCAGCCCACCGTCGCGAATCCCGCCATAGTGGATTTTGAGGATGGGGGTGGGCCCTTGCCCACACACCTGACAGGCGTCATGGTTTCGTCGGAATTCTTTCGTGGCGACCGGGTTTACAGTGTGGATGCGGGACTTGGCCTGGGACCCTCGCTGGATCAGGGCACGCTAAGCCCCCTGGATCTGTTGCGGCCACACCAGGGGAAACAAAGCCTGTCCGGCGCCCTACGCCTGGATCTGGAATCGCTTACCGGCGAATACAAACTCGGGCTTTCCGCCGGCTATGCGCAAATTGACCGTGAATCACCCGACCATGGGCGCATCCAACAGTCCGTCGTGGGCGCCTATGCGCACTGGAGACCGGGGCGTGCCGCGCTCAGCAGTGAAGTCTTCGCGGTCCACGACAGACTGCATAGTAATGGGCGGGATCGTGACAACACATTTTTGGGTGGTTACCTGCAGGGGATCTACCGGCTGGGCGAGCAGTTCAGCCCCTACCTGCGCCTGGAGGATACCTGGCATAACCATAATGATGCGTACCTGGACCAGCTTGCTGACTTTGTTGACCAGAAACAGGTGCTGGGTCTGCGTTATGATTTTATCCGGCAACAGGCGCTGAATCTCGAGTACGCGCACACGCATCTTGCCGGCGAGTATTTTGACGACTGGCGGTTGCAGTGGAGCGCGGTGTTTCCATGAAGAGCCTGGGCCGCCTACTGGTCTGCCTGTTCCTGATGCTGTCTGCTGCGGGAGTCGCAGCGGCAGAACCGGATCCAGCTACCGCTGTCGTGCTTGTTGCATCGCCAGGATTTCCCCTGCCGGATACGCTCAGCGTTTCGGAATTGCGGCGCCTGTTTCTCGGTATCCCGGTATACCGGGGCAGGGAAGTGCTTACGCCCCTGATCAATGCCTCGGATAAAGACCTCTACCAGGCCTTCCTGCAAAAGGTCATGTTTATGTCGGAGGCCAATTACCAGCGACAGCTGGTGATGCGGGTCTTCCGTCGTGGCGGCAAACGGCCCGAGGTTTTTCGTGATCCACGGAAACTGGCTCAGGCCATGATGGTCGCACCGCTCAATATCACGTTTATGACGCGGGAACAGGTCAAACAGCTGAAGAATGTGAAAGTGGTGCAACCCCTATGGTGATGTCGCACTTCCAGCGTCTGTATCGCAGTCTGTCGGGCCGTCTGGCCTTGTCGGTGCTGTTGTCCCAGGCATTCCTGACAGCCCTGCTGTTCGGTATCGTGTTATACGGGGTAAACGCTTCGCTCAAGAACCAGTTTGTCAATGAAGTCAGGGCGACATCCGGACTGCTGGCCAGTGTGTTGATGACGGTTGATGTCAAACAGGAAGGCCACACAGTCACCGATTTGCTGGATGAAGCGCTGCTGGGCGGGCGTATCGTGTATGCCGAGCTGGTGACCCCTGAGGGGAAATCGATATCCGGTCACAGCGGGGTCAGCGATACCCCCCTCGCGTTCCTGGAAGACCTGAGCTACGGGGAGCATGGCGATTCGATCTATTTCATCAAGCTGCCGCTGCATACGGCGCAGGGCGTGGCCATGTTGCAGCTGGGCTATGACGAGCAAGCTACACAGCAGCAGATCATGCGCGCCTACCGACTGGCGGCGGTCCTGGTAATTATATTTATGGGATTGACGCTGTTGGCGGTGGGATTTGTCGGGCACAAAACCGTAGAACCCTTACGCCGTCTTCGGCTTGCGTCACGGGAGATTGCCGATGGCCAGGTCGACAGGCACCTGGATATTGAATCGGATATCAGCGATGTCCAGGAACTGGCCAGTGACCTGGAAAATATGCGCGGGAAGCTGGTCAGTCTGGCCCAGCAACTGGAGCGCCAGGCGATGTATGACTGCCTGACGGATCTGCCCAACAGGGCCTTGCTCAATGACCGACTGAACCAGGCAATTACGGTAGGATGCCGCGACAAATCGGCGTTTGCGCTGTTGATGATCGATCTTGACAGCTTTAAGGAAATCAACGACACGCTGGGTCACTATGCCGGCGACAAAATTTTACAGGAAGTCTCGGTACGCTTTACCCGGGCCTTGCGCGAAAGCGATACCGTGGCGCGTTTTGGCGGTGATGAGTTTGCCATACTCCTGCATGGGGCCACGGAAGCACAGGCTGTCGCCATGGCGGAAAAGATGATCGCACGGATACGAAAACCGTTCGAGCTGGAACAGCAATCCGTGTTGCTGGGCGCCAGTATTGGCATCGCATTATTCCCTGATCACGGGAACTATGCTTCGGTCCTGTTACAACACGCGGATGTCGCCATGTATGCCGCGAAGAAACACAGCGATGATGTCGGGATCTACCATGCCCGGCTTGACCGGCACAGTTTCCTGGAAATGTCATTAAAGAACGACCTGCTGGACGGTATCGAAAAGCGGGAGTTCGTGGCGTACTTCCAGCCAAAACTGGATTTGCGCACAGGACGCCTGACAGGCGCCGAGGCGCTGGTGCGCTGGGCGCACCCGCGCAGTGGCCTGCTGGGTCCTGACCAGTTTATTTCACTCGCGGAACGTGCAGGTTTTATCGGCCCGCTGACGGAGCTGGTTCTGACACAGTCCGGGTTGTGTTACCG
>JALWRY010000239.1 GCA_027080445.1 Thiohalobacter sp.
TGGCTACCTTGCTGCGCTGGGATCCCCGGCGGTACGCTGGGCGCAGGATGGGAAGACCGCGCTGGAATTCATGCAGGGCGCCATTCCCGACCTGGTGATCAGCGCCATGCACCTGCCTGACATGACGGGCACCGAACTGGTTCAGCACATGCGCGCAGACGAACGGCTGCTCGATGTCGCCTTTATGCTGATCTCCAGCGAAACCGGCATTCGTTACCTTGAGCCATTACGCCAGGCTGGCGTGGTCGCCATGCTGCCCAAGCCCTGCTCGCAGGCGCAGTTGCGCGCCTCCCTGTTTGCCGCGCTGGACTTTCTTGAACCGGACCCCCTGGAGCTGGATAACATTGCCCCGGATGAAATGAACGTCCTGATCGTCGACGACAGTTTCACTTCACGGCGTATTGTTCGACAAATGCTGGAAAAAATGGGTATCGAGCACCTCAGTGAAGCCGAAAATGGCAAACAGGCCATCGAATACATCGAACAGGAATTTTTCGACCTGATCGTGACCGACTACAACATGCCGGAGATGGATGGTGAACAACTCAGCCGTTTCATCCGCCAGGAAAGCAGCCAGCAGAGCGTGCCGGTGTTGATGGTGACGTGTGAGACCGACAAGGCCAGGCTGGCCGGCGTGGAAAAAAGCGGCGTATCCGCAATTTTCGACAAACCTTTCGAAGCCGATACCCTGCGCACCACCATACAGCGACTGCTCGCCTGAACACCATGCCGGCAAAGGATGGGTTTCGGCCGGCCTGGTGGTTACCGGGCGGTCACCTGCAAACGCTCTACCCGACGCTGTTTCGTCCCCGCCGGCTTCCGCCACTGACCCGCGAACGTCTTGAGCTCGACGACGGCGACTTTCTCGACCTGGACTGGACGCAGGAACAGGACGGCCCCCTGGTCCTGTTGCTGCACGGTCTCGAAGGCACACGACATTCACACTATGTCACGGGATTTACCGGGGCGCTGACACGTTCCGGCCTGCAATGCGTGCAACTGTATTTTCGTGGCTGCAGCGGTGAACCCAACCGGCTGCCGCGCAGCTATCACTCCGGCGAAACCGGGGACCTGCAAACCGTCCTTGATCACATGAGCCGGCGTTACCCGCAACGCGACATCTATGCCGCCGGGGTTTCGCTGGGCGGCAATGTACTGTTGAAGTGGCTTGGCGAAAACCCGCAACAACAACAGCTAAAACGCGCTGTCGCAGTTTCTGTTCCGTTCGACCTGGATAATGCGGCAAGAAAACTGGAACGCGGTCTGTCGCGGATCTACCAGGGCTACCTGTTGCGCAAGTTGCGCCGTTCACTGCGTAACAAGGCAAGGCGCATGGAATTGCCGATCGATACGACACATCTATCCCGCCTGTCCAGCTTCCGGCGCTTTGATGACGAAGTCACCGCACCGCTACACGGTTTCGAGGGTGTAGATGACTACTACCGAAAATCCAGCAGCCGCGATTTCGTTGCAAAGATCGAGACACCCACCCTGATCATCCATGCACTGGATGACCCCTTTATGACGCCGGAGGCCCTGCCGAGCAAAACCGGTCCGGGTGTCATTCTTGAAGTTTATCCCTCGGGCGGACACGTTGGCTTTGTCAGCGGTAACCTGCCATTCCGCCCCCGTTACTGGCTGGACCAGCGCATCCCGGCCTTCTTCACGCCACCGGAAAGTCGGTGAACTGACGCTTTTTTCGCACCAGACTGGTGCATTATTAGTCTATTCTACTTTACTTTCCTGATCACCTGACTTGCCCAGGCAAACAGGCCAAACAGTCTTCTCCGGGTCCGCCTACAATATATCATTCAATTTCTAGCTTGATACGCTATGTTATTGTTTTATCTATCCTACAAAAGATTTTTTCCTGCACATGGCGGCACGGAAAACCACTAAGCCGCTGAATTCCCCCACAGTTTTCTCAAGCTGTGACAGTCTGTGCCGATACGCCTCCCAGACTGATTCGTCAATAGCTTGGCGCACAGAATACACAAATTTTCTGCCTGGCAAATCACGCGCTTCGCGTCAAAAACCAGGGTGACCTGTTTGGGACCAAATCATATGAATTGTTCGAAGCTGATAAAAACCACCGCGCTGAGTCTGGCGCTGCTGTCCGGCGCAAGCCACGCATCCGATGCTGATATCTATTCGATCCATTTTTCCGAAGACGGTAAAAACCTGATTACGGGCGGCGCCGGTGGTTATACGCTGGCCGACAACGTGCAGTATACCGGCGGCATCAAGATCTGGGACGCCAAAACCGGCGCACTGATTGAAGCCATGGGCGATCGCAAGGACCTGGACAGTTTATTCGGCAACCAGTACGGACGTGTGGGCAACCGTCGCTGGGGTATCAGCAACTTCAAGGACGTGGTCATGACCGGCTCCTATCCCAACGGCAAAGTCCTGCTACTGCCGAGTTCACTCGGACGCGTGGGGAACAGCGAGAAAAACCAGCTGCCCGGTTTCATCGGGGGCTACCTGGATTTTTCGGGCAAACACCCGGCACGCATCGCGTTACCCAATCTCAGCGCAAAGAACGGCAACTGTGACCCCAAAACCGGCTTCCATGACTACGTGGGACCGATTGTACCCTCCAACAACGGAAAATTTGCCGCCATTGTCGTGAACACCTGCACCGCGCGCACCAACGACAAGGACCAGCAGATAGCGTTTGAGTACAACTCCGACCTGCATATCATGGACCTGGAGAAGTTCTCCGTCATCAAGACCATTGAACACATCGATGCCGGCGTCTATGCCCTGGGTATCACGGATTCCGGCAAGCGCATCGCTTTCGTGGGCCGTGATCAGTTTGCCATCATCGACATGGACACCAACAAGCGCCACGTCGTTGAAACCTATTCGGACAGCGATTTCATGATTCCGCGCCAGTTCAGCTCCCTGCAATTCAGCAAGGATGGCAAGCAGCTGATCTCACTGCGTAACGTCTATGACATCGAGACCGGCAAGGAACACGCGCTGAAGTGGGCGAACGGCGGCGCCAAAAAGCCGCGTCGCATCTCCAGCGTTCGCGTCTCGCCAGACCTGAAGTTCTTCGCGATCGTGATGCCCAAGCGCTCACTGATCACCTTTGGTGACGATGGCCTGCCACACTCCTATGGCAAGGCGGACAAGGTGATTCTGCTTAGCACCACCACCGGTGAACGCACCGAACTGGAAGTCACCGATTCCATGACAGAAGGCAAGCGTTGCGTAACTGATATTTCACCGGACAGCCAACGCGTGGCCGTCGGCTGCAAGGGCGGTTTGCTGCGGGTCTATGATTCCCATACCGGCAAACTGATCTGGCGCAAACAGAACATCGGCAAGAAGTCAGACAACGGCCTGATGCAGGTTGAATATGACGCGATGGATAATCTTTACAGCATGCTGGATAGCTCGCTGCTGAATTAATTCAGCATACCCGTCTCATTGCGAGCGCAACGCGGCAATCTCCCGCAGTCTGGCACCAGGCCCGAAGAGATTGCCGCGTTGCGCTCGCAATGACGGGTTATTCAGTGATGATTCCCTAGTTCTCGCCAACCGCCTTCATGCTGAGGCGAATACGGCCCTGCTTGTCGACTTCCAGCACCTTGACCTTGATGGTATCGCCTTCGGTCAGCTTGTCACTGACTTTCTCGACGCGTTCATCACTGATCTGGGAGATGTGCACCAGCCCGTCCTTGCCGGGCAGGATGGTTACGAAAGCGCCGAAGTCCATCAGCTTGGCCACCTTGCCTTCGTACACGTGACCGACTTCCACGTCGGCAGTGAGCTGCTCGATACGACGTTTGCACTCCTCGCCTGCCGAACGATCCACCGAAGCGATCTTGACGGTACCGCTGTCATCGATATCGATGCTGGCGCCGGTTTCCTCGGTCAGCATGCGGATGGTGGCGCCACCCTTGCCGATGACATCGCGGATGCGATCCGGGTTGATCTTCATGGTGATATAGCGCGGCGCATAGGCTGACATCTCTTCGCGCGCCGAACTGATGGCGGAGCTCATTTCCTTGAGGATATGCAGGCGTGCATCGTGGGCCTGGGCCAGCGCCTGTTCCATGATCTCACTGGTGATACCGTCGATCTTGATATCCATCTGCAGGGCATTCACACCCTTTTCGGTACCGGCCACCTTGAAGTCCATGTCGCCGAGGTGATCCTCGTCACCCATGATATCGGTCAGTACGGCGAAGTCGTCGCCTTCCTTGATCAGGCCCATCGCGACACCCGCGACCGGGGCCTTCAGGGGCACGCCGGCATCCATCATCGACAGACTGCTGCCGCAAACACTGGCCATGGAGCTGGAACCGTTTGACTCGGTAATCTCCGAAACCACGCGAATGGTGTAGGGGAAATCTTCCACGTCAGGCATGACGGCCAGCACACCGCGCTTGGCCAGGCGACCGTGGCCGATTTCACGACGCTTCGGGCTGCCGACACGACCGGTTTCACCGACACAGTAGGGTGGGAAATTGTAGTGCAGCATGAAGTGCTCGCGGTACGAGCCCTGCAAGGCATCGATAATCTGCGCATCGCGTTCGGTACCGAGCGTGGTCACCACCAGCGCCTGGGTTTCACCGCGCGTAAACAGCGCGGAACCATGTACGCGCGGCAACACACCGGTGCGGACCGTAATCGGGCGTACCGTTTTGGTGTCGCGCCCGTCGATGCGGGGATTCCCCTCGATAATACGACTGCGGACAATCCGTTTTTCCAGCTTGTCCATGGCGCCGCGAACGTCTTCGGCGCTGAATCCATCGGCATCATCGCTGGCGAGCTTTTCAATCGTTTCGCTGCGAATGGCGTCCAGTCTTGCATAACGATTCTGCTTGTCCGCAATCTGGTAGGCCTCGCCGAATGCCGCTTCGCTGGCTTCGGCCACTGCTTTCGCCAGTGTTTCGTTGGGTTCAGCGGGCGCCCATTCCCAGGCCGGCGCATTCACTTCGGCCGCCAGTTCACTGATTGCATTGATCGCAACCTGCATCTGTTCGTGACCGTAGACCACGGAACCGAGCATGACGTCTTCCGGCAATTCCTTCGCTTCGGATTCAACCATCAGCACCGCCTTGGCGGTACCCGCAACGACCAGATCCAGCTGCGAATCTTCAAGCTGGCTGCGCGTCGGGTTGAGGACATATTCGCCGTTGATGTAACCGACACGCGCTGCGCCGACCGGGCCGCTGAACGGCAGGCCGGAAATCGAGCAGGCCGCCGACGCACCCAGCAAGGCCGGGATATCCGGATCGATATCCGGGTCCAGCGACATCACGGTGGCGATAATCTGCACTTCGTTGGTGAAGCCTTTCGGGAACAGTGGGCGAATCGGGCGATCAATCAGGCGACACAACAGTGTCTCGTTTTCACTCGGGCGCCCTTCACGACGAAAAAAGCCGCCTGGGATATGCCCGGCGGCGTAGGTGCGTTCCTGGTAGTCCACGGTCAGCGGGAAAAAATCCCGGCCTTCCGAACCGCGTTTCAAACCCACCACGGTAACAAATACCATGGTCTCACCCATGCTGACCATGACGGCGCCGCTGGCCTGGCGGGCGATCTCGCCGGTTTCAAAGGTCACGGTCTGGTCACCGTACTGGAACGATTTCTTGATCGGATTCACTGGCTGGTCCTTAACTGAGGCTATAGCGATGGATTAAATGACAGGTGCAAACGGGATTAGCGACGCAGACCCAGGCGACCAATCAGGTCCTGGTAACGACTGACGTCCTTGCCCTTGAGATAGTCGAGCAGCTTGCGACGGTTGCTGACCATGCG
>JALWRY010000240.1 GCA_027080445.1 Thiohalobacter sp.
CGCGCTTTTTCCAGTTGGGCAGCCATTCAGTGATACCACTCCTGACATACACCGAATCGGTCGTCAGGCTGACCGAACACGGGCGCGTCAGGCTTTCCAGCGCCATGATCGCCGCCATCAGTTCCATGCGGTTGTTGGTGGTTTCCGGCTCGCCGCCAAACAGTTCCTTTTCGTGCCCGTTATAGCGCAGCAATGCGCCCCAGCCACCCGGCCCCGGGTTGCCCTTGCAGGCGCCGTCAGTAAAAATTTCCACCCGTCCCGGGGTATTCTCCGGCTCAGCCATGTCCTGCCAGACCTCCATCTCTCGATTCAATGACACCACCCGCGAGGATGGCGCGACGCGGCCGCCAGCGCGGTTTAATCGGCGTTAGTGTTACCACCCGTTTCCTGGCGACCAACAGGTAGGATGCGGCCAGCAACGGCCAGTGATCGCGGTGCAGGCGTTGCAGCATACCCCAGTGTTCCCTTCCTGATCCATACGACCACGGCGGGTGCGGAAACAGGTAACGGGTATACACCGTATCGAGCCCCAGCAGGGACAACCAGTCTTTCAGCCGCGGCAGACTGATAAAACGCAGCGACCAGGGGCTGGCGCTGTGCTTGCCGGACAACAGCCGTCTGCCGCCCCACCAGCTGTAGGGATTGAAGCCCATGATAATGAGGTGTCCCTCGGCGACCAGGCAACGGTCGATTTCACGCAATACCTGGTGCGGGTTCTTCGCGATCTCCAGTGCATGCGGTAAAACGAATGCGTCGATACTGTCAGACAGGTACGGAAGCTGCTCACTGCTGGCAATCAGCTCGGGACGGCGCGCCAGCCCCTTGCGGCTGCAGGTCTGCACCATGCGGTGGATAATACGGCTGGCCTCCAGTGATTCAATCTCGCAGGACGGGTCCAGCACCACCAGGTGATAACCGAACACGTCACACAGCACCTCACCCAACGCGGCCTGCTCTGTCTCCGCCAGGCGACGCCCAAGCGGTCGTCTGCACCATTCGCGCAGGGCTTCAAGGCGGCCCGATCCAGAGGCTGGCATGTACTTATCTCCCATATCCGGCACGATCATAACGCATACCGGGGGGCGGGCTACAGTGCTTGACGCACCCTGCCGGGGCTGTCAGCATCCACCCACTTGTCGTTCAATGACACGCGCGCCCCGCCGATAAGGACATTATGTTCAAGCACTTCACACGATTATTTCCTGCGATTGCACTGTTGCTCGGCGCCTGCGCTGCACAGCCCCCTGTCGAGCGGGCGGACGCCTTACCGGCGGTTAAGGCCCGCCACCAGGCATCAACGCCGAAAGCCGCTGTTACCCTGCTGGCTTCCGCCCAACCGCTCACCGGCATCCTGTCCGACACCCCGGCCATACTGGCGCCCACCGACCTGTGGGAGGCCATGCGGCGGAATTTCGGCCTGCCGGCCCGCAATAACGCACGTGTCCGTGTCCAGCGCGACTGGTACGCCCGGCATCCTGAATACATGCGCCGCGTCAGCCAGCGCGCAGGCCGCTACGCCGCCCACATCCTGCAGGAAGTCGAACAGCGCGATATGCCGGCGGAAATTGCCCTGTTGCCGGTCGTGGAAAGCGCCTATGACCCCTTCGCCTATTCACACGGCCGCGCGGCGGGCCTGTGGCAGTTTATCCCCGCCACCGGCAAACGCTACGGTCTGAAACAGGACTGGTGGTACGACGGCCGCCGCGATCTGGTCGAATCGACGCGCGCGGCGCTCGATTACCTGGAATACCTGCACAAACATTTCCACGGCGACTGGCTGCTGGCGCTGGCGGCCTACAACTCCGGTGAAGGCACCGTCAACAAGGCCATTCGCCGCAACCGCCGCAAAGGCAAACCGGTCAGTTTCTGGGACCTCGACCTGCCCCGGGAAACCCGCGCCTATGTCCCCAAACTGATTGCCCTGAAACAACTGGTCAACTCGCCGGAGAAATATGGCGTCAGGCTCGAACCTGTGGCTGTCGAACCCCCCTTCGAAATGGTCGACACCGGTGGCCAGATTGATCTGGCCATTGCTGCCGACCTGGCGGGCATCGATCTCGACGAGCTGTACCGCTTCAATCCCGGCTTCAACCAGTGGGCCACGCCCCCGAAAGGCCCGCACCGGCTGCTGATCCCCTCTGCACAGGCAGAACAGTTCCGCGCCGCCATTGCCAAACTCCCGCCGAAAAAACGCATCCACTGGTTGCGCCACAAGGTACGCAGTGGCCAGACGCTCGGGCACATTGCCCGGCGCTACCACACCACGGTCGCGGCGCTGAAAGTCGCCAACCAGATACGCGGCCATTCAATTCGTGCGGGTAAATACCTGCTGGTTCCTGTCTCCAGCACGGGGCAGAAAAACTACCGTCTCAGCGCCGCCCAGCGCCTGAACCGCAAACAGAACGCCCGCCACAAAGGGCAACGCAGCCAGCATATTGTCAGCTCCGGTGATACCTTCTGGGATCTGTCGCGGCAATACAAGGTCAGCATACGTAAACTCGCCTCGTGGAACGGTATGGCGCCAGGCGATACGTTACGCGTTGGTCAGAAACTGGTGGTATGGACCCACCAGCCAGTCAGCTACCGGACACGCTCGGGCCTGCAACGGCGAACCGTGTATTACACTGTCCACAAAGGCGATTCCCTGTCGCGTATCTCCAGCCGCTTCAAGGTTCGTGTCGCTGACCTGCGCCGCTGGAACGGCCTGCCGAAGAAGGGTTACCTGCAACCCGGGCAGCACCTGAAACTCTATGTCGATGTCACACGACAGACCGGCACCTGATCCCGCAGGGCCGGACAAACCCGATTTCAGGAGCATATCAAGCCTGCCGCGTCAAGCGTAACATCCTACAGGTGTGTCCAGCCGCCCCCCGCGTTAGGGTTAACGCAACTCCAGTCATTCGGGCGCCGCAGTATGAATACCAAGCGAATTCTGGTCGTTGACGACGAGGAACTGAACCGGGAATACCTTTCACACCTGTTATCCGCACACTACGCCGTCACCACCGTGGACAGTGGAGAACAGGCGATCCGGGTGGCCAGCGAAGATCCGCCGTCCCTGGTGCTGCTGGACATCAAAATGCCGGGCATGGACGGCTATGAAACCTGCCAGCGCCTCAAGGAGGATGAACGCACACAGGCATGCCCTGTCATCTTCGTATCTTCCAATGACCACGAAGAAGAAATCCTCAGGGGCTACACGGTCGGTGCAGCAGACTATTTCATCAGACCCTTCAAGCCCGACGAACTGCAAATCAAGGTCCGGCAAAATATCGAGATTGACGAAAGCCGCAAGGCCCTCTCACAACAACTGGAAGAAGCCAACAGAACGGCATTCCAGGCACTGACTGACACCAGCGCTTACGGCGCCATCAACCTGTTTCTGCTGGGAGCACTGAAATGTGCATCCTTCCCGGCGCTGGCGGAAAAATTATTCGAAACCACCACCGCATGGGGATTGCAATGCGCGTTGCAGATTCGCACGGAGACACACACCGGCAACCACTCGGATAGCGGGCAGGTCAGCCAGATCGAGGAACGTGTATTGTCTGCCACCATGGACCGGGGACGTATTCACGACTTTGGCTGTCGAACGGTCTTCAGCGACAGGCACTGTTCACTGCTGGTCAAGAACATGCCTCTGGATGACGAAGTCCGCTACGGAAATTACAAGGACTACATCGCCCGCCTGATCGAAGGCGTCGAAGGCCGGGTGATCGCGCTGATTAACGAGCAACAGGTGGAACAACGCACCACCCAGCTTCACAAGCTACTCGACTTTATCCTGCAGACCTTCCGGCATATACAGCAACAGAACCAGACTATCCGGGTCGGCAGCGCCAGTATCGTGGAACAGATGCTCGAAGATCTTGGCCTGACCATCGATGAAATCGGCGCCGCCAATGAGCTCAGTGAGGACAGTGAAAGCAAGGTGCTCGCGGTTGGTGAAGTCTGCCTCGAACAAACCAGTCAACTGTTTTCCAGGGGGCTTAAATTCAACGAACAGGTCGAGGCCATGATAAACCTGTTTGAACAGACACTGGGCGGGAAGGAGTTGACAGACTCAGGCCTTGAGACATTGATTTCGTCACTGACGATACCCAGTGTGGCGGACTGAGGGGGCTTCTTTCCTGCCGAGCAGTATACCTTCAACCAGCTTTTCAAGACGCTGCAACGAAAGTTCGACTTCGGCATAGCTCTCCTTGGTCAGCTCAAACTGTAGCGTGCCTGCCAGCTCGGTAAGCTGCGGGAAACCGAAACTCCCGCCCATACCCTTCAGGTTATGCACCTCAATTTCAAGCTTATCCCGGTCACTCGCCTCCAGGTAGTCCCGCATCTGGCTTATACGGCCGGGAAGTGACGCCAGGAACCGCTCCAGCATACCGGCCAGCGCCGGATCGCTAAAGTCACCCTCCGGGTAGACGGGCGTGCAAGCGCCGGGGTCATCAACCACATGCAGATGCGCCCTGAGCGTTTCCAGGAACCGGTCCCTGTCCAGCGGCTTGGCCAGACAGCCGTTAAATCCACCTTCCCTGTAACGGGCGATATCAGCCGACATTACGTTGGCGGTCAGGGCCACGATACAGCCGTCATATCCCTGCGAACGCAACTGCCGGGTCGCTTCCAGCCCATCCATGACCGGCATCTGGATATCCATCAGAACCAGGTCGAACACCTGCTGCGAGGCAATATGTACGGCTTCCTCGCCATGATTCACCACCGTGACCTCAGCGCCTGTACGCGTAATCATGTGGGAGATCAGTTGCTGGTTGACCGCATTGTCCTCCACCAGCAGGACATGTCCGTGCAAGCACATACCCGCCTGCAGTTTTTCTTCAGGCGATTCCTTCTCGACAGGAATCGGCGAATCCAGCCATTCCACATCACCCGACAGTTTCGTTTTCAGCGCCAGGGTGAAACAACTGCCCTGACCGGGCGCACTCTGCACCGACAAAACGCCTCCCAGCTTCTCCGCCAGTTGCCGCGACAGGTATAATCCAAGCCCTGTTCCACCGTATTCCCGCGTGGTCGATACATCGGCCTGGGCAAACTGTCCAAAGACCCTGTCCAGCTGATCCTTGCTCATACCAATACCGGTATCGGTGACCTTGAAGATCAGTGATTGCCTGTCATCACCACAGGCCAGCGAGAGTCTTACCTCGCCCTCGTGGGTAAACTTCAGGGCATTACTGCACAGGTTGAGAAGAATCTGTTTAAGGCGCATCGGGTCACTGTAAATTTCAGCCGGCAGGGGCCAGCCATAATCGACCGAGAATGCCAGCTGCTTGTCCCCGGCCTGCGAGCCTATGATGGCGCCGACTTCTTCAAGCAGGGTGACCGGCGACAGCGGGATAGACTCAAACACCAGGTGATCCGCCTCCACCTTGGCAAGATCGAGGATATCGTTAATCAGGCTGAGGAGGTGCCTGCCACTGGAGATGATTGTGCGAATCGCCTGCAGCCTTTGTTCCATGGTCTGGCCGGATTCCAGGGAACATTCCGCGTAACCGATAATCGCTGTCAACGGCGTACGAATTTCGTGGCTCACGTTGGCAAGAAATTCAGACTTCAGTTTATTGGCGGATTCAACCCGGGTCACAACCTGCTGCAATTCACGGGTGCGTTCGGCGACCTTGTGCTCCATGTTGTTGAACAGGGTGGCATTCTCTATCGCCAGCGCCACCTGTTGCGCAAACAGCTTGAGCAGTCCGAGATCCTGTTCATCAAAGTCCTCACCGTTATTCCTGTCGATACAGGCAATCCCGCCGAGG
>JALWRY010000241.1 GCA_027080445.1 Thiohalobacter sp.
TTTGAAGATGTTGTCGATGATTTTGTGGATTTCATCCGTGGTGCGGAACTGGTGATTCACAATGCGCCCTTCGATGTGGGATTCATCAACCACGAGCTGCAATTGTGCGGCTATGGTTCGCAGGTAGCGGACCTGTGCGAAGTGCTGGATACACTGAAAATGGCGCGCCGCCTGCATTCGGGACAGAAGAACAACCTGGATGCCCTGTGTAAACGCTACAGCATTGATAATTCCAGCCGCGAGTTGCACGGCGCCCTGCTCGATGCCGAGATTCTTGCCGATGTTTACCTGGCGATGACGGGCGGCCAGGTCACCCTGTCGCTGGGTGAAGGCGAGGAAACAGGGAGTGGGGGACACCGCGAACAACCGCTTCGGCGACTGGATGCCAATCGTCCTCCGCTGCGCGTGATCCACCCGGACGCGGAAGAGCTTGCAGCGCACGAAGCCGGGCTGGAAACCCTGGCCAAAGCCGCAGGCGGTTCAGCGGTGTGGCAGAAGCCCGACCTGCATTGATCCCGGTATTACAGGATGTTTGCGTTCAGCCACAGGTGTACAAGGATGCTGGCGGCGTAACCCAGCGCGATGACCGGGGTCCATTTCAGGTGCGAGAAAAACGTGTACTGCCCGCGCGCCTGTCCCATCAGCGCCACACCGGCCGCTGAACCGATCGACAACAGGCTGCCGCCCACGCCGGTTGTCAGGGTGACCAGCAACCACTGCCCGAGCGGCATGTCCGGGTGCATCGACAGCACGGCAAACATCACCGGAATGTTGTCAATGATGGCGGACAGCGAGCCAACCAGTACATTCGCCGTGGTCGCGCCCAGGCCGGTATACAGCAGTTGTGAAAAACTGCTGAGGTACCCGATATAACCCAGCCCGCCGACACAGAGCACCACCCCGTAGAAAAACAGCAGCGTATCCCACTCGGCGCGGGCGAGCCGGCTGTAGATATCGAAGGGTTGTTCCTGGCGACCCACCGGCAGGATGTCACCGACGGTTTCGTAGCTGCCGGGTATAGCGGCCGTGTATACATGGGTCTTTTTCAGGTAGTAACCGTAGAATTGCAGGTAGGCCAGACCGGTCATCATGCCCAGCATGGGTGGCAGGTCAAGAAAGTTGCGAACGCCGATGGCTGTCAGGATGGTGGCGGCGAACAGGAACATGATAACGATGCCGCCGCGCCGTATTCTCACCAGCTTTCCATCAGATGGCGGCATCCCCTTCGGGACAAAGGCGTGCATAAACATCGCCGGTACCATGAAGTTGACCAGCGCCGGAATGAAGAGCCGGAAAAAGGCGTCGAAGTCTACCATGCCTTTTTGCCAGACCATGAGCGTGGTGATATCGCCGAACGGACTGAAGGCGCCACCGGCATTGGCGGCGACCACGATACTGGTGCAGGTCAGGCTGATAAACCGGGTATTGTTTTTACCCACTGCGAGTACCACGGCGCACATGACCAGCGCGGTTGTCATATTGTCAATGACCGGGGAAAGGAAAAAGGCAATGATGCTGGTAATCCAGAACAGCAAGCGGTAACTGCAACGTTTGCGCGCCAGCCAGGTACGCAGCGCATCGAATACCCGGCGTTCGTCCAGGGCGTTGACATAGGTCATGGCCGCCAGCAGGAACAGGAACAGCTCGGCAAATTCCATCAGGGTATGACGCAGGGCCAGGGTGGTGACCTCGGGCAGGTCGTTGCGGCTGTATTGCCAGGCGATCATCGACCAGATGAGGCCGGCCGCGAGAATGACCGGTTTTGACTTGCGCAGGTGGGTAAATTCCTCGCACATGACCAGCAGATAGGACAGGCTGAAAAGCATCAGTGCAATATAGCCGACCGGGTGTGTGGTCAGGTCGAGGGCGCCCGGGCCGGAGGGCTCTGCGAGAACATTCGGCGAGTACAGCAAAAGCCACGTGAGGAAGGCAAACCCGCCTTTTCGGACAGGGCGGGGAGCGTGCAAGTCGATACCAGCTGACATACGCGCAGTATATCGACTGGGTGACGGGTTGCAATGCCCCGTAACAGGGGATAGCCGTGCGGCGTCAGTCGTAGACCAGTGTGCTGATGATTTCGAGGTGTTCCGGCGAAACGTCGATAATCTGGAAGCCTGTCCAGAAGATGCCCGATTCGTCGGTATCATCACACCACAGGCTTTCTACACCGACCTGTATCTCGATATCCCGGTCACAGCACTTCAGGGGGATACGCAGTTGCAACAGGGTGCCGGGACTGATCCTGGAGGGGCTCATGAGCATCATCCCTTCGACCGACACATTGACCAGTTGCCCCACCACAGCGTCGCTGTGGACATCGAATACCCGGGGGTGGTCCGGTATGGAAACGCGGGTCAGTTTGCGTTGATCGTCTTGTTTTATACGGGGATCGGTATGCATCGGTGATTCTCCTGGATCAGGCGTGCGCGGTCTGCCGGGCGCCGTGGTCGAGCATGCGATGGATGGCGCTGAGCGCCCGGTCAACAAAAGGTTTCTTCTGTTCATTGATCATGCGCACCTTGCCGGCGATCATGTTGTCGGCAAGATCAGTCATGGCGATGATGGCGGCTTTTACGCCCATCTGGTCCACGAACATGAATTTCTCGGTGACGGTACTGCGCCAGGACAATTTCGCACGTTGAGTGGCCTTGCCTTTGCCGGAAAACTCGAACCAGGTACCGAAGGGAACAGACTTGAGTTCACGGATCATCACTTCCTGTTCCGGTGACAGGCTGTTTTGAGCTGTTGCCGGTTCGTTTACGGCTGTTTCCGGTTCAATGGCCTCGACAGCTACCTCGCTAACCGGGACCTGTTCATCGACCAGTTTGTTCTGGCTGGTAAACAGCTCAAGCAGGAGTTTCTCCTTGTCGGGCTGTTGCAAGGTCGCTGCGGCGTCACGCAGGGCTTTCTGGTGTTCTTCCAGGGCTTGTGAACGCTGTTCGCGTTCTGTTTCGCTGCTGACCGGCGTGGCATTACGGACAATCGCAGCGGCGAGTTCGATGGCCATGCGCCAGTCTTCACTGTGTTCTGCATCGGCCTGACGCAGCAACACAAAGGTCAGTTTGTCTGACCAGATCCGCTGTAAAAATACTTTTGCCGCCACAGCCACGGTTTGCTCGCCAATCAGTGTGCGGATTTCCTGCTGGGCGCGCTGTCGTGCGGCCTGCAGTTTTTCCTGGCCGTTGGCGGCCTCATTCGTACGTTTTTCAACCAGCGTCGAGCGTTGTTCAAGGTCGGATATCAGGGCTTCAAAGTCATTGACCAGTTCTTCGAACAGCTCGACGTTTTCATCAAAATCATTCAGCACCTTGTCGATGATCGATTTCATCCGGGAAAATACACCGCGTTCCAGGCTGGATTCATCGACCCAGTGAATGCCGGCCGCGGTCATGTCGTTAAGGAGTTTGCGGGCAGGATGCTGGGAGCGCGTGAAAAAAGACTTGTCGATCACGGCGACCTTGAGGAGCGGTGTGTGCAGGCGACTCAACAGCGCCTTGACTACGTTGGGAAGGTCATCCTCTTTCAGCATATATTCGAACAGCAGCCCTACCAGTTCGATCACGTTAGTATCTGCCGCGGGAACCTTGCGGCGATCCATGTCGCCAAAAACCTTGCTGCGTTCCTCGGCAAGTGTCGTCTGCAGGCGATCGATCAATGTCTGGTCGATCTCGATATTCTCGATAAATTCATCGCTGGATACGGAAGCCGAGGCAGAAGCCATGCGCGTCTGTACCTGTTTGATACGCGGCAGCAGCACGGATGTGCCGCCTTCGCTGCGAGGGGCGTCAGCTTCCCCGCCGGGACCGGCTGTACCGCCGCTGTACCCGGCACTGCCGGCAAAACCGCCTTCACCACCTGTCACGGCGCCTGCAATACCGGGGCCGGCAGGTGCGTGTGCGCCGATCGGGGTAACGTTCCCTGCGGCGGCGGCGCCACCACTGAATCCCCCCCCGCCACGCACGGCGGCAGCCGGCGCCGTGCGCCGGACCGCCATCAGCTCACAGATGCGCCCGAACAGTTCGTCACCGAGTTCTGACGGGCTCTGTTCCTCGTCAAGCGCCGCCGTTTCATCGCTGGCAGTCGCCTGTTCCCCGTTATCACTGTCTTCATCCACTTCCTTCTGGATGATTTCCACACTGCCGGGCTGCTTGCGTACCTCGTAGCGCAGATTCGGCAGTATGTCGGCCTCGATCAGGTGTTTGTTAAATTCATCGAACAGGTGATCGACTTTGGCCAGCACATACTTTTCAAACAGCGCGATGAATACCACGCGCACCTTGTTCTCCAGCTCCAGTTCACCGACGGCATACTGAATTGCAGTGCCGAGCCATACCGGCCCACCGGGTATCTGCGGTTCCTCGATCGCATTGCCACCATTGACTATGGACAGGCGTTGTTTGAGTGCAAAGATGCGGTCCATGATGCGGCTGCTGAGCTTCTGGCTGGCATTCTGACAGGCAACCGATAGTTCCATATCGTCCGTATTAACCAGGGTCAGAGTAACGCCACCCGTGTCGGCTGTGGCTTGCCGGTCAGGGGAGGCCGGGAATTTGTTGAAACTGTGTTTGAGTTCCTCAAAGAAGCGCTGTTCGATGGCCTTGCGCCGTTTTCGTACTTCACTCATCGCCTCGAAGAACACGGACTGGGCCATGTTGTTCTCGGCTTTCTCGGCAAAATCGAGCAATGCAACGTCGGCATTTTCGAACATGCGGTCGAGCAAAGGCTTGAGGTGACTGATTTCCATATCCAGGCACGTATTCAGCAATTTTGCGAACTGTGGTGCGATAGCCATTCGGGACTCCATCCTGATGGGGTGTGGTGAACAATAATCAGTGTTAGCTCACGTGGCATCGGCATTTCCACCCGGGTTCTTGAGTCAAGTGGCTGAAAATACAGGGGTGAGTACCTCGCAGCCCGTCTGTAGCTGGCAGTTGCTTTAAGCCCGGTTGTTGGTAGTATTCTCCAGTGAACTGAATAACTTAGGAGAAAGCAGGGTGATGCGCAGACGGATCGGGGAGTATTCCGGGTGAATACCCAGCCTACAGCGCTGCGCTTTGTTCTCGGCCTTGCCGCCTTTGTGGTGGTGATTGCCGGCATGAAAACGGCGCAGAGCATTATCGTGCCTTTCCTGCTGGCGGCCTTTATATCCATTATCAGCGCCCCCTACCTGAACTGGATGAATCGTAAGGGCCTGCCCATGCCCCTGGCGCTGCTGGTGATCATCCTCGTCATTGTTGCAGGAGGCGTGGCCCTGGCGGCCATGCTGGGAACCTCACTGGATGCTTTCAGTCAGGCGCTGCCATCCTACCAGGAGCGATTGCAGGGCAAGGTGGTGGAGCTGGCGCAGTGGCTGGCGGCGCAGGGTATCGACGTTTCGGATCGAACCTTCCTGAGTTTTCTCAATCCGGGGTCAGCTATGGCGCTGGCGTCGGGGCTGTTGAAGGGGTTGGGTAATGTCCTGACCAATGCCTTTCTTATCCTGTTGACGGTGATCTTCATTCTGATGGAAGCCTCGAGTTTTCCCGTCAAGCTGCGCATGGCGCTGGGCTCGCCGGATCATGCGCTGACCGAGTCTTACACCGTGCTGGACAATATCAAACGTTACATGAGCATCAAGCTGCTGACCTCGGCCCTGACCGGTGTCCTGATCGCGGTCGGGCTGTCGGTAATGGGTGTGGATTTCCCGGTGTTGTGGGGCTTCTTTGCATTCCTGCTGAATTTTATTC
>JALWRY010000242.1 GCA_027080445.1 Thiohalobacter sp.
TTCATCCATCAGGGTCTGTGCGCATATCTTGATAAAGAACTGTGTATCGGTGCCCTGTGCGCGGTGTTCTGTCAACGCCTTGATGGCATGCTCGATGACCCAGTGATCGATTTCTGCAACCTGGCCAGTCTGCTCGGCGATCGGCAGAAACTGGCTGGGCAGTATGTCCTCGTCTTCGCCATTTATCATGCGCAGCAGGACTTCGTATTTCTCGCCGGCATCACCCTGCAGGCTGACGATAGGTTGATAGAGCAGCCGGAACTGGTTCTTTTCCAGGGCATCCTTGATCAACGAATGCATCTGCTGGTCGCGTTCCTTGCCGATCTTTTCGTCGACCACCGGGTTGTGCAGGTGGATCCTGTTGCCACCGGAAGAACGGGCCACTTCGCAGGCCAGGTCAGCGCGGGAAATGACTTCATGTGCCGAAGGTGAACTTTCACCAATAATGCTCATGCCGATGCTGCAGGTCGTGGTGACGGATTTACCCTCGATTTCGGCGATATGGTCTTCAATGGCCTGGCGAATCTCCTCGCCCAGCGTTGTGATCGTGTCGTGGTCACAATCCTTGCGCAGTACGGTGAAGGAATGATCGCCAAAGCGCGCGACGATATCGCTGTCACCGGTGTGCTCGCGCAACAGGTCGGCAATATCACTGATGACCATGTCGGCTGCGCCGATACCGATGTTGTCCTTGATGTCCTTGAAGTTGTCCATCAGCATATAGATCAGCGCGGAATTTTCCGAGCCGCTCACCGCGTTGGTGATGCTGAGTTCCAGTTCCTCCATGAAATACTGGCGGTTATACAGGCCGGTGAGAATGTCCTGCTTGCTCAGGAACCTGATTTTTTGCTCAAGCTCTTTGCTTGACCCGGCCTGGTTGCGGATGATGATCTGGGTACAGGATTCACCGTCGATACTGGCGGGAGAGAATTCCATCAGCGCGTCGAATTGTTTGCCGTCAGGTAACTGGCCGTGGGTTTCCAGGGAACCCTCACTGGAGCCCTGTTTGCTGAAGTCACGGAGGAAGGCTTTAAACCGGTCGTGGTCGTCGGGCGCCACCATGTCGAGAATCGGCGTGCCCTCGATTTCATCGATGTCCTCGAAACCGAACATTTCCAGGTAGGAACTGTTGGCAAAGATGTGCATGCCTTCATGCACGTAGGCGATGGCGTCCCGCGAACTTTCCATCAACAGGCGCGCGCGTTTCTCGCTTTCATGAAAACGGGCTTCAAAGTTTTGCGCCTTGCTGCAGGCGCTGAGTTGCCGGCATTCGCGCCGGGTGACCAGCTGGAGGTGATCGGGCTGGTCGTAGGAACACAGGTCGGATGCGCCCTGGCGCATGGCCTCGATGATGTCGGTCTCGTTTGCGGTTTCACCGATAGCGATCAGCGGGGCGAGAATGTCCCGTTGCGTCAGCAGTGCAGCAACCTCGGACAGCGAGATTGACGCCAGGCCCAGGGCGCACAGCACCATATCCGGCGTTTGCCTGTCCAGCACGGCGATAATGTCCTCGCTGTCCTCGGCATAGTCCAGTTTGGAGGCCTGCCCGGCGTTTCTGAGAATATTGGCAAGGGCTTCTGCATCGTTGCGGGATTCCTCAACGATAAGCAGGTGCAGGGTGTGGTCCTTGTCCATAGGGTCGTGTACTCCTGAGCTCGGATTTTTCTTCGCCGGCCGCAGCTGGCGTTGTGCTTTCATTGTTTCGGCAGCAGGGCGGCTATCCTTTACCTGCCTGGGGGTGTTTTCACGGGTTCCGGCTGTCGTCGTAACCCCTTTTACACAAACAGGTTTCCTGCTAGCATGCAGTGAAACGGGCGCCTTTCGGCGACCGCATGGAACCAGCCGGGGACAGGGTATGCAACAAATCAGGGTACGAGCCGAAACTGCCGACGATTTCAACGCCATCGATGTTGTGAATCTCAGCGCATTCCAGGGTGAAGCCGAAGCGCAGTTGATTGGTGAATTACGCAAGTCACCGGTTTTTATCCCCGATCTGTCGCTGGTTGCGGAACTGAACGGGCGTATCGTCGGCCACGTGGTACTGTCGCGGATAAAGCTGGTTTCCGACCAGGGCGACAGCGAAATACTCGCGCTGGGCCCGATGTCCGTGGTGCCGTCACAGTCACATCGCGGCATCGGTTCCGAGCTGATCGACGCCGCTGTGGCGCGCGCCAAACCGCTGTGCTACAAGGCGATCGTGGTCGCGGGGCATCCCGATTACTACCGGCGTTTCGGTTTCAAACCGGCCACGGACTGGGGGGTGAGTTGTAACCTGCCCATTCCGGATGATGCCCTGACGGCGATGGAACTGGTGGATGGCGCCCTCTCCGGTGGCGGTAAAGTCGAGTACCCGGACCTGTTCCGGGCATTATTCTAGGCTGGTTGGGTTCTACAGCAATTCCCAGACATCATCGAAGTCGCTGCCGGGAGGTTTGCCGGCGGGCTTTTTCTCCCCCGGGAGTTTTACTTCGCCCCGCGCAGTGAACTGGAACTGGGCGAAACTGCCGGTGTTTTCCACCAGTTTCGTTAGTTCAACGCGTACATTCTTGCCGTGGCAGTTAATAATGGCTGTGTCGCCTACCCGGAACGGTGGCGAAGGCAATAACAGGGTTGCGCACTGCTGGAGTGTCGCGATTTCCGGTAACAGCAAGCCGCGCGTGAAGTCGTCATTTTTTGCCGTTTTCCGGTCAGGTCGTCCGGCAATTGCGACTGCCCCGGGTGACAGCATCTGTACACCGAGTTCCAGGCCATGTTTGTCGGCGAACTTCAGCCATCGAATCACCCCCAGTCGCCAGTGGAAGGTGTCCGGATCGCTTTCCTCGCGTATGCCCAGCAATTCGCCAACCTGTGCGCGGGTGGTTTCCAGGTTGTCCCACAGGAGACAGTAGCCACCGGCGCTGATATTGACCATTTTCCAGTTCTGGGTCTGGTGACTGGGATTGATGTGGATGCCGGAGGCCGTCCGCGCGATGGCGGTTTCCAGGGTGCTGACAGGTGTTTTCCCTTCGATCTGGTACTTCGTTACATCGAATTTCCTCATGGAAGATGATGGGTCTCCCTTCATGCGATAGCTCATTTCCCAGATATCGGGCTGGTCCGTTGTTTCCCCTTGCAGGTTACGGGCATTGAAGCGAGCGGGTTTCTCGATATGCGGCGCCAGCTCCGTACCGGGTACAAGCTCGGTGGGGCATTCGTTGTGGACAGCGGCCGGGTTAAAGGCGGCTTCGCCACTCACAAAATAGTGAATGGAACTCAGCCCCATCGATACGACGACCTGGGAGTGATCCTTTACCCGCGAATAACGGCGTTTGGGCATAACCCCCCACACCAGCATCAGGCGCCGTAGTGTGGCGCGTTTTATCCTCGTGGTGCGGGCTTCCCGGCTTTCCCCCATGGCCTTGCGAATACGTTCGGCCAAACGCCCTGTTTCCAGGGTGCGGGTGGTTCTGCAGTTTTCGCTGGTATCCCTCAGAACCAGGTAGCTGGGGGGTTCGTCAGCATCCAGGTTGACAGCAAACAGCGCATTGGGTCGTTCATCGAGCGTTTTCAGGTCACTGTAGCCCGCCCAGTCTTCCAGCGCGTTGTAAATGGCTTCCGCTTCGCCATGACGCAGGCGATAGGGGCAGGACAGCGCCAGTAGCAGCACCTGCTTGTAGATATCCGTGACCGTCGAGTTGTGCTGGCTGGCCGCGACGGCATCCATGATTTTGCCATGATGCAGGTCGTTACCCTCGGCATAGCGGTACAGGGAATGAATTTCCAGCCAGACAGATGCGGGATAGGGTTCATAGACCTGGTAAGCTTTCAGCAATACCAGTCCCAGCAGCTTGATAGACCGGTGTATGGCCGTGAGCAGGAGCTTCTTGTCCTTGCGGCCGACGCCGGCAATCTGCTCCATCACCAGCACCTTGTAACCGGTAGCCAGGGTATGGGTGATTTCGCGTGACAGGTGGGCGATTTTCAGGTTCTTCATCGCTGGTGGCAGCGGTTTACCAATAATGTGCTTCTTCATATGGTCAGTGACGAAGCGAACCGGTTGCTGCATGAGTTCGAGCGCCTTGAAGCGCTGCTGTGGCGGGATATCCTGGTGGTTGAGATCGTTCAGCGCCTTGTACAGCAGCTTCGTGGTTTCCCCCACATTGGCCATAGGCAGATGCTCAATCCAGTTTTTAACACTCGCCGGTTTGCTGTCGAATGAGCCGTTTTTCGGGCGGGTCCGGTTTGGTACAGAAAGTTGCATGGGCCGTTTGTCCACTGGTTGTTGTTGCTGCGCGATGCCGGGCAGGGGGCGGTCTTCCCTGCGCTCCGTCCGGGCTATCGTCCTGCCGGCGAAAAACTGAATGTTTACCGGGGGCTGGCGTGTCAGGGGAGGGCGAGGCGCTACCGTGAACGTGTTCGGGTGTGCCATATGTCACGGAATGACGCTTGTTTGCGTCTGGATTTCTGTTAGAAGTTCCGTATCCTTGCGAGTCGTCATGGATGAACTTGCAAGAATAAGCGATTGGGACGATTTCCCTTGCAGCAACCCCAACCCTGTACTTTGTTGCGATGTTCATGGCGCAGTGGTTTTTTTCAATCCAGCGGCATCTGCGCTCAGTATTGAACTGGGTTGTCGCAGCGTTCGTCACATACTCCCGGAAGAACATGTCATGCGGGTTCGTCGGTGTCTGGCGGACGACAGATCGAATACGGCCGAAAGTAAAATACGCGGCCGTACCTTTACCTGGATATACCGGCGTTCACGGCAGCAAAACCGCGTCAACCTGTATGGCCATGAGATTACCGCTTACCTCGCAGAACGAATCGACCGGTTACAGCCGGCCTTGTTGCAGGCAGCATTAAATAAGCTCGGCTTGCCGCTCATCGGAGTGGATCACGGACTCACACTGCTATTTTGCAACCAGGCGGCGCATGCGTTTATTGATAAAGCGCATTGTGCGAGTCTTTCAGGCGGCAGGCTCCTGGTCAGCTATCCCGGCGCAGAAAAGCGTTTGAAGTCCGAAATTGCGCGCGGCGCAGTCAGCGGTAGCGTACTACGCCTGTTGTTCCAGGATGACGAACCGGAAATAGAGTTTGTCCTGTTGCCCTTGTCGGCATCGGAACGGTGCGGCGAAGAGCCGGCTGCGATCATTTACTTGCACAGAAAAAATGCCGGCCATCATCCGGCTGTCCGCCGTGTTCTGAAAGCGCGTTACGGACTTACCGATGCCGAAGCCGGTCTGGCGGTCTGTTTGGTCAACGGCGCCACCCTGGGGGAAAGCGCCGATGCGCTCGGCATAAAGATTTCCACCGCACGTACCCAGTTGCATCATATTTTCAAAAAAACCGGAGCCAGGCGACAAACGGAGTTCGTGATAAAAGTGCTGACAGGCGTACTGTGGTTGGCCGACTGCATGGAAGGGTAAGCCCATTTTTGCCGGTAGATGAAAGATTATCATTCATTTGAATGAGGCGGGAAATTTTACATTCATATGTACAGTTGATGCGCTTAACCAAGTTATTGGTATAACTGAAAAATGTGTGCTCGTGGAGTGATTGCCCCCGTTTTTGAATGTAATTTTCGCGCGATGTGCTGTAATTTATGTCGATATTCTTAACAATTCGTCTAGGAGTCTGTCGGGTTTAGCTCGGCCAGCAAAGAGGCGTACTCCACTGACTTGAGCGCTAACCCTGATTTTTTGTGTAATAAAATACATCCTACACAGCAATGTGCGC
>JALWRY010000243.1 GCA_027080445.1 Thiohalobacter sp.
GGGACTGGCTGCCCGGTTTGCTGGCGCGACTCGACGATGTCGCGCGGCAGAAAGCATAAACAGGTGATGAGCAGGGTTATGTCAGAACAACAGTCAAAACGTCAGCGTGGTGAAGCCAAGACGGCGCGTATCCCGATCAAGGTCGAAGTGACGGAACGCCCCATGCGCAAACCGGCCTGGATCCGCGCAAAGTCACCGGCTGGCCCGGAAGTGCAGCGGTTGAAAAACGTTTTGCGTGAACAGCGCCTGTTTACCGTTTGCGAAGAAGCGTCCTGCCCGAATCTCGGGGAGTGTTTTACGCACGGTACGGCGACTTTCATGATTATGGGTGATATCTGCACGCGGCGTTGTCCGTTCTGTGATGTCTCGCATGGTCGCCCCGATCCGCTTGATCCCGATGAACCACGGCATCTTGCCGAAACCATCCATGCCATGGCTTTGCGCTACGTGGTAGTGACTTCGGTGGATCGCGATGACCTGCGTGATGGCGGTGCCGCACATTTTGTGAGCTGTATACAGGCTATACGCGAACACAATCCCGAAACCCGTGTCGAAATTCTGGTGCCGGACTTCCGTGGCCGTATGGATCGCGCACTGGATATCCTGCGACAGGCGCCACCGGATGTATTCAATCACAACCTCGAAACAGTGCCGCGCCTGTATAAAAAAGCCCGTCCCGGGTCGGACTACCAGTGGTCGCTGACACTCCTGAAACAGTTTGGCCAGGAACATCCCGGTGTGCCGACCAAATCCGGTCTGATGCTGGGGCTGGGTGAAACGCTGGAGGAAGTCGAGCAGGTGATGCGCAATATGCGTGAACATGACGTCAACATGCTCACGCTGGGGCAATACCTGCAACCGAGCAAACACCACTTGCCGGTCGATCGTTATGTTCACCCCGACGAATTCGATCAGTTGCGTAAAGTCGGTGAAGCGATGGGTTTCAGCCAGGTCGCCAGTGGGCCAATGGTGCGTTCTTCCTACCACGCAGACCAGCAAGCGGCAGGCGTACTCTGACGCGGATATCCAGTGGAGGAATTTCTGGAGCAGCCGGCAGAAAACCCGGATAATACCCGGCGATGAATGAACCTGAAAACACTGCATTGATGCTGACAATTGTCGTCGACGGGCAGCCCTGGCTGGAGTATGACCGGCGCAACGCGCTGCCGACACATCAACGGGACTACCTGGATCGTATGGATCGGAAAATGGACGAGGGCATCACGCTTGGCGCGGATCGTGTCGGGAAACCGGACCCGCTGCAACGTGCCCAGTTCGTCGCGCTGCACCTGCTGGAAGCCATACGGGATGGTGATGATGGTCTGGGTGCTGCGTCCTGTGCCTACCTGGCTAGTCGTTTGCCGGATCTTCACCAGGTCAGGCTGAATCTGGCGGGCGATGCTATTGCCGCTGAACTGGTATTCGATGAGCCTTATACGAAAGAAGTGGCTGTTGAATTTTCGCCGCGCCTGCCATGACGGGAGCGCCTGAAATGCAATGTGTGGTGTATAAAAGCCTCAGGCAGTTCGACTATTACCTGTTTGTTAAAAAAGACGATGGACTCACGCGTGTTCCCGAAACGCTGAAGACTTTGCTGGGGGAGATGCACGAAGTCACAGAGCTTGCATTGCATGCAAGGCGCAAGCTGGCCCAGGCCGATGTGCTTGAGGTGATGGCGCAGATTGAGGCGCAGGGCTTTTTCCTGCAGATGCCGCCGCGCCAGGGAACGGATACGGCGGCATCCTGATGCCGGGTTTGCCCCGATGCCGGGGCTACTGTGCAGCGCCGGTCTTGTTCCTGAAGGGTTTGGAAATAGTCGCCGGCAGCTCAACTTCACCTTTACGATTGCGTTCCGCCAGCTGTTCAATGAGGCTGTCCAGCCCGTCCCGCCGGATGGTTTCACCAAAACTGGTGCGATAAGTGATCGCAAGGCTGATGCCTTCAATACGAATATCGTATATTTTCCATTTCCCGTCCTTGAAATAGAGCTGGTATTGTACATTTACCGTCTTGCCATTGCCGATTTCGACGGTGGCGCGTACAGAAGCCTTGCGGTCACCCGGTTTGTAGCGCGACGGCTGGTAGATAATGGAATTCCTGTGGGCGATGATGTCATCGGCATAACTGGTCATGGCGGTGACATAGGAGCGTATCAGCAGGGTTTTGATTTCCTTTATCAGCTGTTTACGCTGGCTGTCACTGGCTCTGCGCCAGTACTTTCCTATCACCAGTCGTGCAATACGCGGGAAGTCGATGCGTGGCGTAATCAGCTCATCGCTGATTTTGTAGGCCACTGAATTATCTTTCTTTATCTGCTCGCGGTTGTCGTCCAGGCGATCGATGAGCTTGTTGATGGTATCGGCGACAATTGGCTGGGGATCACTGTTGGCGTCCGGTTCCGCCATGGCCTGGGCGAGAGATGCCATACCGGCAAGTAGCAGGGTGGTCAGAAACAGCCGTGTCATGTGCATTGTTGTTTTCATGAGGTGCATTGTACCTGGCTCAGGTGTGTGTGAAAGACCTACTGTACATCGAGCTTGAAACGCGCCCACACGGGGCAATGATCCGAGGGTTTCGTCATGGCGCGAATATCATATGAGATGCCGGCGTCCGTCGAATGTTCCATCAGCGGTCGGGTTGCGAGGATGAGATCGATACGCAGGCCGCGTTTCGGGTCACGTTCAAAACCCCGGCTACGGTAATCAAACCAGCTGAATTTGTCATCAACCTCGGGGTAGTGGTGACGGTAGGTGTCGGTCAGTCCCCAGTCGATCAGTTGTTGCAACCATTCGCGCTCTTCCGGCAGAAAGCTGCATTTCCCGGTTTTCAGCCAGCGTTTGGCATTTTCGGGGCCAATGCCGATATCCTGTTCCAGCGGGGCGACATTCATATCACCCATCACCACAAGCGGTTGCTGCGGGTCGTAGTGCGTGCGCAGGAGTTCCAGCAGGTCATGGTAGAATTTTCGCTTGGCCGGGAACTTGGTTTCATGATCGCGGCTTTCCCCCTGGGGGAAATAGCCATTTACAATCGTCAGGGTGCGGCCGTCGGCCAGTGCAAAATCGGCGCTGATCAGGCGTCGCTGGGCATCATCGTCATCGTGAGGGAATCCCTTGCGGACTTCCAGCGGTAGCTGTTTCGACAGGATGGCCACGCCGTAGTGGGTTTTTTGCCCGTGAAACGCCGCGTGATAGCCGAGATCCTCGACCATGGCCAGTGGGAAATCCGCATCCCGGGCCTTGGTTTCCTGTATGCCAATGATATCGGGCGAATGGGCTTCAACCAGTTTTTCCAGCTGGTGGCGGCGTGTCCGGATGCTGTTTGTATTGAACGAGACAAGTTTCATTAGCGTGGTATTTTCAGGGTAATTCGCCGCATTCTACTGGGCTGTCAGCAAGCGGGCAATGTGTCGTGGCGTTGCCCGCGTCCGGCGCGTTACAATCCGTTCATTCGCCCAGGCGGCAATCACAGGATAACCATCTCTATGAGCAGTGTAGTGGCCGACAGTTCCGTTCCTGAAGCACCCTCCCGGGTACATGAAGCCTTTGAGTGGATTCGCAGTGAGCGTATCGACTCCCTTAACCTGGTAGTCGAGGAATACCGGCACCGGGTGACGGGTGCTGCACATTACCACCTGGCGACGCACAAACCCGAGAATGTCTTCCTGGTGGCCCTGCGTACCGTGCCGATGGATTCGACAGGTGTTGCGCATATTCTTGAACATACGGCGTTGTGTGGCAGCAAACACTACCCGGTTCGTGACCCGTTTTTCATGATGATTCGCCGTTCGCTGAACACCTTCATGAATGCATTTACGAGTAGTGACTGGACGGCCTACCCGTTTGCCAGCCAGAATCGCAAGGACTTCAACAATCTTCTCGATGTCTACCTGGACGCGGTGTTTTTCTCGCGGTTGCACGAGCTGGATTTCGCCCAGGAAGGCCACCGTGTCGAATTTGCCGAAGCGGATAATGCGGAAAGCGACCTGGTGTTCAAGGGCGTGGTGTTCAACGAAATGAAAGGTGCGATGAGTTCGCCGGCCAGCACCCTGTGGCAGACCCTGACCAAATACCTTTTCCCGACCACGACCTACCACTACAACAGCGGTGGCGATCCCGAGTGTATCCCCGACCTGGCCTATGAAGACCTCAAGGCGTTTTACCGCACTCACTATCACCCGTCCAATGCCGTGTTTATGACCTTTGGCGATATCCCCGCCATCGAGCATCATGCGCGGCTGCACGACAGGGCCCTGTCGCAGTTTGAGCGCCTGGATGTGCACATTGCTGTCGGCGATGAAAAACGTTACCACGCCCCCGTCTACGTACAGGAGAGTTATGCGTTTGACGAGCCCGGCGAGGTGGGTGACAAGACCCACCTGGTCATGGGCTGGTTGCTGGGGCCGAGCATTAACCTGAAGCAGCAGCTGGAAGCGCATTTGCTGGAAGGCGTCCTGCTGGACGACAGTGCTTCGCCACTGCGCCGGGCACTGGAAACCACCGAGCTTGGCAGCGCACCATCACCACTGTGCGGGCTGGAAGCTTCCAATCGTGAAATGAGTTTTGTCTGCGGTCTGGAGGGCAGCCGCCCCGAACACACGCAGGCACTGGAAAAACTGGTACTGGATGTACTCCGCGACGTGGCTGACAAGGGTATCGAAAAATCACGCGTGGAAGCCGTACTGCACCAGTTGGAACTGGGCCAGCGGGAGATTTCGGGTGATGGCTATCCCTACGGCTTGCAGCTGATCCTGGAGATGCTTTCGTGTGCAACCCATCGCGGTGACCCGGTGGCGCTGTTGAATCTCGACCCGGTGCTGGATGAATTGCGTGAGTGTATCCAGGACCCGGATTATATTCCCGGGCTGGTCCGGGAACTGCTGCTGGATAACATGCACCGGGTACACGTTACGCTGGCGCCGGATACCGGCCTGTCGGCGCGTCGCGATGCCGCTGAGGCCCGGCGACTGGCCCTGATGAAAGCGCAAATGGACGAGGCGCAGAAAGCGGCGGTAATTGCCCGGGCGAAGACCCTGGCCGAACGTCAGGCGCAGCAGGACGATCCATCACTGCTGCCCAAGGTAGGCCTTGAAGATATACCCGATGAAATGCACATCGCGCCGGGCGAACAGGAAAAGGTGGCTGAATTACAGGTCAGTTTTTACCCGCAGGGCACGAACGGGCTGGTCTACCAGCAGGTGGTGGCTGATTTGCCGCAGTTCGATGATGAGCTGCTCGATGCCTTTCCCGCTTACAGTTACAGCCTTGCGCAACTGGGTTGCGGTGGCCGCGACTACCTGGAAACACAGGCCTTGCAAACCAGTGTGTCGGGCGGCATCAATGCCAGCAGCAGCATCCGCAGCCATGCGGATAATGCACAGGCCGTGCGAGGCTTTTTCGTGCTGTCCGGCAAGGCGCTAGCGCGTAACCATGCGGCGCTCGGCAAGCTGATGCGTGACACGCTGGAATCCCCGCGCTTTGACGAAGTTGAACGTATCCGCGACCTGGTTGCGCAGCAACGCGCGCAGCGGGAGCAGAGTGTCACCGGCAATGGACACGGGCTCGCCATGCTGGCGGCGTCTGCGGGGATGAGTCCCGGTGCGGCGCTTTCGCACCGGCTGCGTGGCCTGGTCGGCATTCGTCGCCTCAAGGCGCTGGATGACAGCTTTTCCGACCCTGAGCGGGTACGGGTTTTTGCCGGAC
>JALWRY010000244.1 GCA_027080445.1 Thiohalobacter sp.
ATCACGAACGCCTGCGCATCGACGGCAAGCCGCTGGACGATTCACCCTGGTGTGAGGCGTTTGCGCGGATCGACGAGCTGCGTGGCGAAACCTCGTTGACCTACTTCGAATTCGGCACGCTGGCGGCGCTGGATATCATGCGTCGCGAGTCCGTGGACGTGGCGCTGCTGGAAGTCGGGCTGGGTGGCCGCCTGGACGCGGTGAATATCGTCGATGCCGATGTGGCGGTGGTGACCACGATTGGCCTCGACCACACCGACTGGCTGGGTGATACGCGCGAGGCCATCGGTTTCGAAAAAGCCGGTATTTTCCGTGCCGGCCGGCCAGCGATTTGTGGCGATGTTTTCGCCCCTGACAGTTTGCGGGGCAGGGCGGCCGATACCGGCGCGCCGTTACAGGTGCTGGGGCGCGACTTTCATGTGCGTCACAGCGGCAAGCGCTGGCACTGGCAGGGCGCTGCCGGTAGCCAGTACCGGGACTTGCCCTGGCCGGCGTTGCCGGGCGTTCACCAACTGGCCAATGCCGCCTGCGTACTGGCGGCGCTGGACTGCCTGGGCAGTCGCCTGCCGGTGAGTGAGGCAGCGGTGGTTGCCGGGTTGAAGTGGGTCGAATTGCCCGGGCGTGTGCAGCTCGTACCGGGCAAGGTGGAACAGGTGCTGGATGTGTCACATAATGCCCAGGCCGCGCTGGCGCTGGTGGATGCATTGCGGCATCGACCTTTGTCCGGCGCCACGCATGCCGTGATCGGCATGATGGGCGACAAGGACGTGGAAGCGTTCATTGACATACTGAAGGCTCGGGTGGACCACTGGTATCCGGTGGGCCTCGATAGTGACCGCGCCCTGTCTGCGCAGCAACTGGCGGAACGCCTGGCGCAACAGCAGGTTTCAGGCGCAGTGAACCCTTGTGCGTCCGTTGCCGAGGCGCAGACGGCGCTGGCCGACCGGGTGCAGGGCGGTGACCGGGTGCTGGTGTGCGGGTCCTTTTACACGGTCGCGGAATGGTCCACACTCGATGTGAACTTTGACTGACACGGCAAGCGCAATGGAGGTTCTTTTGAAGCAAAGACTGGTAGGCGCCATCGTGCTGGTGGCACTGGGCGTGATTTTCATTCCCATGTTGCTGGAAGGGCCGAACCGGACGCTTGTGCCGGAAATGGACGAAATGCCCACGCCGGAAGCGCTGGCCCCGGAATTGCCGCTGAAGCCCTTTCCACCCGCCGCCGAACCGGTTGAGGCGCAACGCGCCGTCGTGACGGACGCCAGCGTGGAGAAAGCCCCTGAGAAACCGGCGCCATCAACGCCATCCTCTTCGGAGCTCCCGGCCGCGAAACCGGCGCCGGTTTCGCCAAAGCCTGCTCCGGAGAGGAAAACATCCATCCGGGCAGAAAAACCCCCGGCGTCGGTAAGCAGCTGGGTGGTACAGGTGGTCAGTCTGTCGAACGAGGCCAACGCCCTGGCCTTGCGCGACAAGTTACGCAAGGGCGGTTTCGCCACCCAGGTCGAGCGGGTGAAGGTGAGCGGCAAGACGCGCTACCGGGTGCGTGTCGGGCCTTTCCTGCAACGCGCCGAGGCAGAGCGTGTCCGCAAGCAGATTGCCGGGCATTTCTCGCAGAACGGCCGGGTGATGTCGTACCCGTAATTAATCGTTCGCCTTCACTGTCGTCCTTCGAGTAAAATACCGCGGTCAACGCCATCGGCCTGAGGGCCCCGGGAAATACATGCAGGTTTTCGCTTGATCTGGGTCGATTATTTCATTCTCGCCATCATTGGGATTTCTGCGCTGTTGAGTCTGTGGCGTGGTTTCTTCAAGGAAGCGTTGTCGTTGATCAGCTGGCTGGCGGCGCTGTGGATTGCCATGCTGTATTTCGGCGATCTTGGCCGTTACCTGGCGCGGTGGATTGATACCCCCTCAGTACGCGGGGCGGTGGCGTTCGTGATGCTGTTTGTCGGCACGGTCATGATCGGCGGTGTGGTGAGTTTCCTGGTCGGCAAGCTGGTGGAAAAGTCCGGTCTGACCGCGACCGACCGGGCGCTGGGCGTCGTGTTCGGTATGGCGCGCGGTGTGGTGATTGTCGCGGTGCTGGTGATGTTGGCGGGGCTGACATCGGTACCGCAGGATCCCTGGTGGCACGAGTCGCTGCTGCTGGGGCATTTTCAGGACATGGCGATGTGGCTGCGCAGTTTCCTGCCTGCCAGCATGGCTGAAAACATTCATTTCTAGTGAGCGAAGGTCGGGCTTGTGTGTGGCATAGTCGGTATAGTTTCCAGAGACGCCGTTAATCAGTCGATTTACGATGCGTTGACCATTCTGCAGCATCGCGGACAGGATGCCGCCGGCATCATGACCTGCGAAGGCAGCCAGCTGTACCTGCGTAAAAACAACGGGCTGGTGCGTGATGTGTTCCATACCCGTCATATGCTGCGGCTGCGCGGGAAAATGGGCATAGGCCATGTTCGCTATCCCACGGCGGGTTGTGAAAGTTCGGCCGAGGCGCAGCCTTTTTATGTCAATTCACCCTACGGCATCACGCTGGCGCACAATGGCAACCTGGTAAACGGCGAGGCGCTGAAGCAGAACCTGTTCCGCGAAGACCTGCGCCATATCAATACCGATTCTGACTCTGAAGTGCTGCTGAACGTGTTTGCCCACGAATTGCAGCAACGCGGCAAGTTGCGTATCAATGCGGATGATGTATTCGCCGCAGTGTCCGGCGTGCATCGCCGCTGCCAGGGCGCCTATGCAGCAGTGGCGATGATCACCGGTTTCGGGATCGCTGCGTTCCGCGATCCCTATGGCGTGCGGCCGCTGGTGTACGGGCGGCGTAAAAATGCGGAAGGCTATGATTACATGGTGGCTTCGGAGAGCGTTGCGCTCGATTCACTGGGCTTCGAGCTGATCGACGACGTGCGTCCCGGTGAAGCGGTATTCCTCGGCTACGATGGCAGTATCGCGACCCGTCAGTGCGCCGAGAAGCCGCAGTACGCGCCGTGCATATTCGAGCATGTCTACCTCGCGCGCCCGGATTCCATTATCGATAACGTATCGGTCTACAAGGCGCGCCTGCGCATGGGCGAGGCACTGGCGGAAAGGATTATGCGTGAGCGCCCGGAACACGATATCGATGTGGTGATTCCTATCCCGGATACCAGCCGTACAGCCGCCTTGCAGCTGGCCAATACGCTGGGCATCAAGTATCGCGAGGGGTTTATCAAGAATCGCTACATCGGCCGCACTTTTATCATGCCCGGTCAGCAGCAGCGTAAAAAGTCCGTACGGCAGAAACTCAATGCCATCGACCTGGAATTCCGCGACAAGCATGTAATGCTGGTGGACGATTCCATTGTGCGCGGCACGACCTCGCAACAGATTATCCAGATGGCGCGCGATGCCGGCGCGAAGAGTGTCTATTTTGCATCGGCAGCGCCGCCGGTGCGTTATCCCAATGTCTACGGTATCGATATGCCGACCAAGGATGAATTGATTGCGCATGGCCGTACGGTAGAGCAGGTGGCCAGGGAAATCGGCGCCGACTGGCTGGTGTACCAGGCGCTCGATGACCTGATCGAAGCCGTGCGCAAGGGCAACCCGGAGATCGACGGGTTCGATTGTTCGGTGTTTACCGGTGAATATGTCACTGGCGGCGTCGATGCGGGTTACCTGGATCATATCGAGCAATTGCGCAGTGATGCCGCCAAGCAGGAACGCCGGGTGGCGGACCACGAGGTTATCGAGCTTCACAATAATGCCTGACAATACACGTCAATCTCCCGGGCTGGAAACGCTGGCAGTACGCGCCGGACAGCACCGTACGCCCGAAGGCGAACACGCCGAGCCGATCTTCCCGACATCGAGCTATGTTTTCGATTCAGCGGCGGCGGCGGCGGCGCGTTTCTCCGGGGAAGATCCCGGCAATATCTATTCCCGCTTTACCAATCCCACCGTGCGCACCTTCGAGGAACGGCTGGCGGCGATGGAAGGCGGGGCGTGTTGCGTGGCAACCGCCTCCGGTATGTCGGCCATCTATGCGACCTGTGCGGGCCTGCTGAAAACAGGCGACCACATTGTGTCGTCGCGCAGTATTTTCGGCAGTACCACGGTGTTGTTCACCACCTTCCTGCAAAAGTTCGGGATTGAAACGACCTTTGTCGCGCAGGACGACGTGGATGAATGGGCGCAGGCGATTCGGCCGGAAACGCGCTTGCTGTTCCTGGAGACCCCGTCCAATCCCCTGACGGCGATTGCGGATATTCGTTCGCTGGCGGACCTTGCTCATGCTCACGATTGCCTGCTGGCCGTGGACAACTGTTTCTGTACACCCGCGCTGCAACGCCCGCTGGCGCTTGGCGCCGATATCGTGATCCATTCCGCAACCAAGTATATCGACGGGCAGGGCCGTTGTATCGGCGGTGCCGTGGTGGGCTCGCAGGACATTGTCGGTGAGGGCGTGTACGCATTTCTGCGCACCTGTGGGCCGAGCATGAGTCCGTTCAATGCCTGGGTATTTCTCAAAGGGCTTGAAACCCTGTCCTTGCGCATGCAGGCGCATTGCGCCTCGGCACAGGCGCTGGCGGAATGGTTGCAGGAACAGCCGGCGGTTGAACGGGTATTTTATCCCGGCCTGAGTTCACACCCGCAGCATGCGCTGGCCGGTACCCAGCAGTCAGGTTACGGCGGTATTGTTTCGTTTGAGGTGAAGGGCGGGCAGGCGGCTGCGTGGAAGCTTATCGACAGTACGCAGATCTGTTCCATCACCGCCAACCTGGGCGACGCCAAGACCACCGTGACGCATCCCGCGACGACTACGCACGGTCGCCTGACGCCGGAGCAGCGTGCCGAGGCCGGTATTTCGGACGGCCTGATCCGTGTGGCGGTAGGGCTGGAAACGCTGGATGACCTGATCGATGATCTGCAACGCGGTTTTTGACACGGGAGTCCGAGAGCATGGATAAACAGTTGGTGTTGTATGCGTTCCCGCTGTTGCTGGCCTCACTGTGGAGCATGGCGGCGCACTCGGCCCCCCCACCGCAGAATGCCTGCATGCAGCATCCCTGTAGGAGCGGGCTTGCCCGCGAACAGTGCATTTGCGTGGTTCCGCCGGTTCGCGGGCAAGCCCGCTCCTACGGAAATACAGCCGGACTTACTGTGCTGTATACAGGCTGATCTTGCCCACGCCCCAGCGCAGAAAGTCATCGAAAGACAGCCTGGCCTTGTCTGACAGGTCGATGCCGGCCGGTACGCGGGCGATATTCACGGTACAGGTGCTGGACACGGCACGGTCAATCTTGTCGCCATTGTAGTGTGGCGTGACGATGAACTGTTCCACGGTCTCGTGCTCGAACTCAAAGGGGTTGGCAATCTGCAGGAGATAATACTGCTCGCGGGCGGGGCCGGGGATTACTGCGACGCCTTCGGCCGTAACCGGGTTCTGCCCCGTGTACTCGTAGGGTTCGTAGATTTCGAGGACATGTTGCTGTGTCATGGAATTGCCCATCAACGCTAAGGTTTTGAGCATGCCCAATCGTGCCGGGACTGTCAAAATTAATACGGTGAAAAGTTTGCGTGCTACAGCATGAAATGTTTCCAGATCAATGGATTTAAAGGAATTTAATCCGAGGTTCCTGCTGCTTGAGCTTGTGCAGGAAATGCTCACAAGCCTGCGCGGAGACCGGCTGGTGCGTGCAGCCGTTGC
>JALWRY010000245.1 GCA_027080445.1 Thiohalobacter sp.
GTGTATTGTAGCCCTGTAACGCCAGCACCATGCCGACAAACAACCCGGAAACCGCAATCAGCATCAACGACAGAACACCCACCGAGAACACCTGCGCCACCAGCAGGCGCGGGCGCACCAGCACTGCCGGCACGCCAACCAGTGTCTTCCACAGGAACAGGTGACCCCGCCCGAGTTTTTCGAAAAACGTCAGACCTGACGCACCCAGTTGCCGGATCCATCCCAGCATAATCAGTCGGCCTCCTCACCCTGCAACAGGTCTGCGCGATAATCCTGGGCCGGGTAATGAAACGGTACCGGCCCGTCCGGCAAACCCTGCATGAACTGCCGGACCCACTCGGAGTCGGAACGCTCAAGCGCCCCGGGCGTACCCTGCCCGACCACCTTGCCACGCGAGATCACATAGATATAGTCAGAAATCGCCGCCGTCTCCTGCACATCGTGAGACACGATGATACTGGTCAGGCCCAGCGCATCGTTCAGCTGGCGAATCAACTGCACCAGCGCGCCCATGGAAATGGGGTCCTGGCCGGTGAACGGTTCGTCGTACATGATCATCATCGGGTCCAGGGCAATGGCGCGCGCCAGCGCCACGCGCCGCGCCATACCGCCGGACAGTTCGCTGGGCATCAGGCGGCGCGCGCCGCGCAGGCCCACCGCCTGTAACTTTATCAGCACCAGGTCGCGGATCATCGATTCAGGCAGATCCGTATGCTCGCGTAACGGGAAGGCGACATTGTCGTAGACATTGATGTCGGTCAGCAACGCGCCGGACTGGAACAGCATGCCCATGCGCTTGCGCAGTTCATACAACTCGGTACGCCGCAGGGACTGCACTTCCAGGCCATCGACCTGTACGCTGCCCTGGTCCGGGTACAGCTGACCGCCGATCAGGCGCAGCAAGGTGGTCTTGCCGGTACCGCTGGGCCCCATGATCGCGGTGATCTTGCCACGCGGAATATCCAGGTCCATCCCGTCAAAAATCAGGTGATCCCCGCGCGAAAACCGCAGGTCACGAACGCGTACCAGTATGTCGGATTGTGCCGGGTTGGCTGCTTCCACCATGATGACGTTGTTGTTTCTGTCCCTGTGAGTTGGCCGGCATTATACGGAAACCGGGACAATAATCCCCGTCTAAAACCCGGGTGTCAGGAAACGCGTCCCTTCAGGTCGATTCCGTTTTCTCCAGCCCGCAACGCTCGCAGCGGTAACAGGTCACCAGCTTGCCCTGCTTGAGATCGAAGGGCTTGTCGACGACCCCCCACTTGTGGAATCCACGCCGGCACAGGGTATTGCCCTGGTGTTTTTTTGCGCGCTTCGGCCGCCGGAAATCAACAATCTCACCCATGTCCTGTACCCTGCCTGCCCGCGGATTTGTCCCCGCCGGTTCGAGTCCCTACTATACGCCACCTATGTGGATGCAGCTCGTGGCCCTGCTGGCCGGATTTACGCTCCTTGTGTGGGGGGCGGAACGTTTTGTGATGGGCGCGGCCAGTACCGCGAGGTTGCTTGGCGTGTCACCGTTACTGATCGGTCTGACCATCGTCGGCTTCGGCACTTCGGCGCCGGAGATGCTGGTTTCGCTCATGGCCTCGCTGAACAACAACCCCGGGCTTGCCGTAGGCAACGCGATCGGCTCGAATATCACCAATGTGGCGCTGATTCTCGGCATCACGGCAATACTCGTTCCCCTGTCAGTCCATTCCGGCACCGTACACCGCGAACTGCCTATCCTGCTGGGCACCACAGTCATTGCCTGGTTGCTGCTGCAGGATGGCCGACTGGATTTCATCGATGGCCTGGTGCTGCTGGGCGGTCTGGCCGTGATGCTGAGCTGGGTCATCTGGCTGGGCCTGAACTCGCGTGAAAAAGACCCCATGCGGGAAGAATACGAGGCTGAAATCCCCACGGATATGTCACTGGGTTACTCCCTGTTCTGGCTGCTGTTCGGCATCGTGGTGCTGGTCGGCAGCTCGCGCTTGCTGGTGTGGGGTGCAGTCGGCATCGCCGAGGCCTACGGCGTGAGCGACCTGGTGATCGGCCTGACCATTGTCGCCCTCGGCACCAGCCTGCCGGAACTGGCCGCCTCGGTGGCCAGCGCGCTGAAAAACGAGCCGGACATCGCCATCGGCAACGTCATCGGTTCCAATATGTTCAACCTGCTGGCCGTCCTGGGCATTCCGGGCATTATCCACCCCGCTGCGGTAGATGCCGCCGTGCTGTCCCGGGACATGCCGGTGATGGTCGGCCTGACGGTCGCGCTACTGGCCATGGCCTGGGGTTTCCGCGGCGAAGGACGCATCAACCGCTTCGAAGGCGCCCTGCTGCTGGCCTGCTATATCGGTTACCAGACCCTGTTATACTTCACCGCCGTTCGTTGACCGACGGCCACGCGACACGCAAACTGAAAACACCATGACTGATGCAACACTGAAAAAACTGGGCCTGGCGGTACTGGACACCGAAGCGGCCGCCATCGAGGCATTAAAACCCCGTATCGACGATGATTTCGTACGCGCCTGCCACTACATGCTCGACTGCGAGGGTCGCGTGGTGGTCATCGGCATGGGCAAATCCGGCCACATCGGCAGCAAGATCGCCGCCACCCTGGCCAGTACCGGCACGCCGGCCTTCTTCGTACATCCCGGTGAAGCCAGTCACGGCGACCTGGGCATGATCACCGCCAAAGACGTGGTTATCGCCCTCTCCAATTCCGGCACCACGGAAGAAATCCTCACCATCCTGCCAATTATCAAACGCCTCAACGTGCCACTGATTGCCCTAACGCGCAACCCGCAGGCACAACTGGCACAGGCGGCCAACGTCAATCTCGACGTGCGCGTGGAAAAGGAAGCCTGCCCGCTGGACCTTGCCCCCACCGCAAGCACCACGGCGGCCCTGGCCATGGGCGACGCGCTGGCCATCTCGCTGCTGGAAGTGCGCGGCTTCACGGCCGATGATTTTGCCCGCTCGCACCCTGGCGGAAAACTCGGGCGGCGCCTGCTGCTGTTGATTGACGACCTGATCCATACCGGTGAACGCGTGCCCCGCGTCCCGAGCGGCACACTGATCTGCGATGCACTGCTGGAAATGACCCAGAAAGGCCTCGGCGCCACTGCCGTGGTCAATAACGAGAACCGCGTCGAGGGGATCTTTACCGATGGCGACCTGCGTCGCGCGCTGGATAACAATGTCGACCTGCACAAAACCTCGATCGACGATGTGATGACCCACGACTGCACCCTGATCTCCCCCGGCCTGCTGGCCGCTGAAGCCCTGAAGATCATGGAAGACGGTAAATTCAACGCCCTGCTGGTCATCGATGACGACAAACGCCTGATCGGCGCATTGAACATGCACGACCTGCTCCGGGCCGGCGTCGTATAGGCAAGGTATGAAAGATATCCTGGAAAAAGCCGCCGCGATCAAACTGCTCATCTTCGATGTCGACGGCGTATTGACCGATGGCAGCCTGTTTATCGGCGATGACGGCCAGGAATACAAGGCGTTCAACTCCCAGGATGGACATGGCATCAAGATGCTGCAGAAATACGGTGTACGCTGCGCCATTATCACCGGCCGCACCTCGAAGGTGGTCGAACATCGCATACGTAACCTGGGCATAGACCCGGAACTGGTCTGGCAGGGCCAGCACGACAAACTGCACGGCTTTGCGGAACTACTCGAACAGACCGGCTTGCAGACAGACGAAATCGCCTACCTCGGTGACGACGTGGTCGACCTGCCGGTGATGCAGAAAGTCGGCCTGGCCATCGCCGTCCAGGACGCACACGCCTTTGTCCTGGAACACAGCCACTGGCAGACGCCGCGCGGCGGCGGGCGCGGGGCGGCGCGCGACGCCTGCGAAATGCTCCTGGAAGCACGCGGTGTGTTGCAACAGGAGCTGGAAACCTACCTTGGTTAGCAGGTACCGTATACGCATGACCCGTTTCGCACCGCTCGCGCTGTTTGTCCTGCTGGCCGCCCCGTCCTGGTGCCTGGCCCTGTCCACAGACCGCGACAAGCCGATGATGATTGAAGCCGACCGGGTGGCGCTGGACGACTCCACCGGCATCAGCGTGTACACAGGCCATGTCAAGGTCACCCAGGGCACCCTGATGCTGACCGGCGACCGCATGACCGTGTACAACAAGGGCGACGATATCCAGAAGGTTCTCATGGAGGGAAACCCGGCCACCTACCAGCAGCGGCCGGATGGCAAGGAACACGATGTCCACGCCAAATCGAAGCGCATGGAGTATTACACCCACCCGGAGCGCATCATTCTGCTGCAACAGGCCGAAGTCGACCAGGCGGGCGATGTATTGCGCAGCGAACGTATCGTCTACGACGTGGTGAAAGACAAGGTCGACGCCGGCACAGACGAACCGAACCACCGCGTCATCATTACCCTTCAGCCCAAACCGAAAAAAGACAGTAAAGACAGCAAGGACAGCGAGGCCGCACCTGCGCCATGAGCCGGCTGGAAGCCCGAGAACTCAGCAAGCGCTATTCAGGCCGCAAGGTGATCGAATCGGTATCGCTGCATGTCGACAGCGGTGAAGTGGTGGGACTGCTTGGCCCCAACGGAGCAGGTAAAACCACCTGTTTCTATATGATTGTCGGGCTGGTGCCCTGTGACGGCGGCAGCGTATGGCTGGATGACCAGGACCTGACCTCGCTCCCCATGCACGTGCGCGCCCGCAAGGGCGTCGGTTACCTCCCCCAGGAAGCCTCGGTGTTTCGTAAACTCAGCGTGGCTGACAACCTGCTCGCCGTGCTTGAAATGCGAAAAAATTTAAGTCGCCGGGAACGTGCCGATAAAATGGAAAACCTCCTGCAGGAACTGCACATAGAGCATCTGCGGGACCAGAAGGGCCTGAGCCTGTCCGGTGGCGAACGCCGGCGCGTGGAAATTGCGCGCGCCCTGGCCATGGAACCACGCTTCATCCTGCTGGACGAACCCTTTGCCGGTGTCGACCCGATTTCGGTCATCGATATCCAGCGTATTGTTGAACACCTGACCGAGCGAAACATTGGCATCCTTATTACCGACCACAACGTGCGTGAAACACTGGGTATCTGCACCCGCGCCTATATTATCGGCAACGGCCACACGCTGGCCGAAGGCTCGCCGGACGACATCCTGCAGAACCAGAAAGTCCGCGATGTTTACCTCGGCGACCATTTCCGCATGTAAACCGGAAAATAAATTTACAAAACACTACAATGGCACAATAAATGCAGTAGAATACCGATCTGTAACCGGCTGTCCGCCTTTCAGCCGCTGCATAACAGAGACCGTTGACGCGTAACCCATGAAGCAGTCTATTCAGCTCAAGCTCGGCCAACACCTCACCATGACGCCCCAGTTGCAACAGGCGATCCGCCTGCTGCAACTCTCCACCCTCGATCTGCAACTTGAAGTACAAACCGTTCTCGATTCCAACCTGATGCTGGCACGCGACGAGAACGACCAGGAAACCAAGGCGGCCAGCGAAACGGTCGCGGAGGCCGCGCCGGACCAGGCGGCTGCCGCCGACGCAGACCCCGCCATCGCAAAGATCGAAGGCGCCGACGCCGAAGTCTCCAGCAACGCTGAAACCATGCCCGACGAACTGCCCGGCGATACCAGCTGGGAGGACACCTACGATATGGGCGCCACCAGCCTCAGTGCACCCG
>JALWRY010000246.1 GCA_027080445.1 Thiohalobacter sp.
GGGCCTGGTGCGGTTCGGGGCGCGGGACTACGATCCGGAGACGGGCCGGTGGACGGCGGTGGATCCGATCCTGTTCGCCGGAGGCGACACCAACCTCTACGGCTACGTCCTCAACGATCCGGTCAATTTCCGAGACTCCGATGGCTTGATCCCGACAGCAGTGGTCGGTGCACTGGTGGGCGGTGCCACCGCGTTCGCCAGCACGCTCATTTCAGGTGGCACCGTCGGTGAAGCTGCGACCGCGGCGGCATTCGGCGGTGTCCTCGGTGCGTTGTCAGGGCTTGTGCCAGTGTCCGGAGTCCTCGCAAACGTACTGAAGGATTTTGCTCTAGGAGCGGGAGTCGACTTCTTCACTCAAGTTGTGCGCACGGGCGCATACCGATGTGTCAAGTGGAAGAGAGTTATAAGTTCCGGGGTGGGCGGAGGAGTCGGTGGAGGTATCGGAGACACCGGCGCCAGTTATGACCTGGGTGCTATCTACTACGCCTACCCGGGAGCCGGTGGCGACATGCAGGGCGGCGATCTTGACTATGCGGAAGTCTACGTTGGCGCCAGCATGGGTATGTTCAGCGCCAGCTTCAATTATAACGTCTGGGGTGAGGTTTCAGGTACCGGGAACAGCTTTCAGGTCAATGACGATGGCGACTACTTCTGGAACGTCAGCGCCGATGTTCCGCTGCCGGAGAAATTCAGCTTCGGTGCCTTCATCGCCGGCGCCAACTTTAACTCCAAGGCCGATGACTACACCTATTGGGGCGCTTCGGTCAGCAAGGATGTTGGCGATTTCGGTTCACTGAGCATGAACTATGAGCAAAACGATGGCGGTGGAAATGCTGCCAATGTTATTGCGACAGACGACAGCGCCAAGATCTGGCTGGGCTGGTCTAAAGACTTCTAAGACTTTCCGTTCACCTAATTAAACTTATAGACCCGCCCTACGGGGCGGGCATTAACCTGGGAGACCTTCTGATGAAGCTGGTAACTGCAATCATCAAGCCCTTCAAGCTCGACGACGTACGCGAGTCGTTGTCCGAGATTGGCGTAACGGGCATCACGGTCACTGAAGTAAAAGGATTTGGACGCCAGAAAGGACACACGGAGTTGTACCGCGGCGCGGAATATGTGGTGGATTTCCTGCCCAAGGTCAAGATTGAAGTTGCTGTCAGCAGCGACATGACCGAGCAGGTAATCGAAGCGATTTCCAAAGCGGCCAACACTGGCAAAATCGGTGACGGCAAAATCTTTGTATTCCCTATGGAGCAGACGATCCGTATTCGCACCGGCGAAAGCGGACCCGAAGCCCTGTAGTGGTCAAGTGGAGAGATAACATGACTGTTAACAGATTTTTCAAGCGACCGGCGCTGTGGTTTGCTGGCCTGCTGGTAATGTTGCCGTCCCTGGCATCGGCAGAAGATACGCTCAGTGCCGGTGATACCTCGTGGATGCTGACGGCAACGGCGCTGGTGCTGTTTATGACCATTCCCGGCCTGTCGCTGTTTTATGCCGGCATGGTGCGCAGCAAGAACGTACTGTCGGTAATGATGCAGTGTTTTGCCATTACCGGTGTCGTGACTGTGTTGTGGACACTGTACGGCTATAGCCTGGCGTTCGGGGATGGCGGTTCGATGAATAGCTTCTGGGGTGGTTTCGATAAAGCCTTCCTGGCCGGTATCGGTGTCGACACACTGTCGGGCACCATTCCCGAAACCGTGTTTGTCATCTTCCAGATGACCTTCGCCATTATTACCCCGGCGCTGATTGTTGGCGCCTTTGCCGAGCGCATGAAGTTTTCCGCCTTGCTTCTGTTCACTGTTTTATGGGTCAGTTTCGTCTATGCGCCGGTCTGTCACTGGGTTTGGGGTGGCGGCTGGCTGGGCGACTACGGCGTACTGGATTTTGCCGGTGGCACCGTGGTGCACATCAATGCCGGTATTGCGGGCCTGATGGCGGCACTGGTCATGGGCAAGCGCAAGGGCTTCCCGACCACGGCCATGCCACCGCACAACCTGACCCTGTCTGTCGTGGGTGCGGGTATGCTGTGGGTTGGCTGGTTCGGCTTCAACGCCGGTAGTGAGCTGGCTGCCGATGGCACCGCCGGTATGGCAATGGCTGTCACGCAGATTGCGACCGGTACCGCGGCGCTGGCGTGGATGCTGGCTGAGTGGATGGTGCACGGCAAGCCGAGCGTTCTGGGTATTATCTCCGGGGCCGTTGCCGGCCTGGTGGCCATTACACCGGCTTCCGGTTCTGTCGGCCCCATGGGCGCCCTGGTGATCGGCCTGGCGGCCGGCGTGATCTGCTACTGGGGTGCAACCAGCCTCAAGCGCGCCATGGGTTACGATGACTCGCTCGACGCGTTCGGTGTGCATGGTATCGGCGGTATCGTCGGTGCATTGCTGACCGGTGTGTTCTCGGCGACCAGCCTGGGTGGTTCCGGTCTGGCCGAGGGTCACAACAGCATCGGTGAGCAGGTGACGGCACAGGCGATTGGTGTCGGCGCGACGGTGATCTACACGGCCATCGCGACCTTGATTATCCTCAAGCTTATCGATGCCATCGTCGGCCTGCGGGTCAATGAAGAGGATGAGTCCGAAGGGCTGGATATCTCTCAGCACGACGAACGCGGTTACATCCTGTAACCCGGGTTTGTCAGACCGCACGGACTGTCTTTCAGGACAGTCCATATAACGGGCGCTTCGGCGCCCGTTATTTTTGGCGTTTATGATCGTGGTCATGGCGGGTACAATGTCACTCCACCCGTTTCGAGGCCGCGCATTGCTCACTGTCGAACACCTTTCCTGTGCTGTGTTGCAGGACATTTCCCTGGTGCTGGAAGATGCCGAGCCGGTCAGCCTGTCCGGCGCCAGCGGCTCCGGAAAAACCCGCCTGCTGCGCGCCATCGCCGACCTTGACCTGAATACCGGCAGCGTCAGCCTCGATGGCGTCATGCGTGAAGCCATCGAGCCGCAGACCTGGCGGCGCAAGGTCGGCTACCTGCCGGCGGAAAGCCGCTGGTGGGCGACAACCGTGGGCGAACATTTTCGCGACCCTCGCACGGTAGCGTTCGAACAGTTGGGTTTTGGCCATGAAGTCGCCGAATGGAAAGTGGCGCGTCTGTCCAGCGGCGAACGTCAGCGGCTTGCCGTGCTGCGTCTGCTGGAAAACCGGCCAAGGGTATTGTTACTCGATGAACCTACGGCCAACCTGGATGCGGCAAATATCGAACGCGTGGAAGCCCTGGTTCACGATTACATTGTCGGGACGCGCGCGGCCTGCCTGTGGGTGACGCATGCCGCAGAACAGGTCCGGCGGATTGCCCGGCATCGCCTGGTCCTTGAAAACAGCTTCCTCGCGCAGGTGGAGGCAGCTTGATTACCATCAGCCTGTTTGACCTGTCGCTGGCGGCCCTGCTGGTTGTTGCGCTGGCCTTGAGTTCCCTGCGCATCTACCCGGTGATTGCAGGGCAGCTGGCGATTGCCGCAGTCCGTACCGCCATTCAACTCACACTGATCGGCCTGGTGCTGAAAGTGCTGTTTGCCAACAGTCACATTCTCTGGGTGGCGCTGTTGTCATTGTTCATGCTTGCCGTGGCAGGCCGTGAAGTCATGGCGCGACAGCACCGGCGCTTCAGCGGCTGGTGGGGTTATGGCATTGGCGTGGTGTCGATGTTTATTTCGTCCTTTTCAGTGGCCCTGTTCGCACTGGTCATCGTGATCGGCAATCAGCCGTGGTACGAACCCCAGTACGCGATTCCCTTGCTGGGTATGCTGCTTGGCAATACCATGAACGGGATTGCGCTGGCGCTGGATCGTCTGACCAGCAGCGCCAGCGAACAGCGCGAAGTCATCGAGGCGCGCCTGATGCTGGGCTATAGCCAGCAGGAAGCGATCGCCGATATTCGTCAACAGGTATTTCGAACCGGTTTGATCCCTATCATCAATGCCATGGCGGCCGCCGGCATTGTCAGCCTGCCGGGCATGATGACCGGGCAAATACTCGCCGGCGCCGCACCGGTTGAAGCCGTGAAGTACCAGATCCTGATCATGTTCCTGATTTCCGGCGGAGCGGGGTTCGGGACGCTGGCGGCGCTGCACTTCGGTGTTCGGCGATTGTTTGATGAACGCCTGCGCCTGCGGCTCGACCGTCTTTCCGGTGAAGCCTGAATTAATCGTCCAGGTTCGAACCCCAGTAGCGCTGCATTTCGTAGTACAGGAAAGACGCTGTCCAGGTGATAAGCACCAGGCCGGTCAGTGACTCGATGCCCGTCAGGTAGCGTAGATCGCCCAGCGGCACAATATCGCCAAACCCCAGTGTGGAAAACGTGGTGAAAGAGAAATAGCCACAATCGAACAACGTGCCGGTAAAGTCCCCTTCAAAATGCCCCCAGCCATCAGCGTGATCCATAAAGTAGTAGGCGAACGCAAAAATCCAGATTTCCAGTGCGTGACCGGTCAATGCGCCAAGCACGCCAAAGACAATCCGCAACCGGTGCCTGATTTTCATCCGCGGGATAAAAGTGGACAGGTGGTAAAGAATTTCATAGTGGATCATGACCACCAGCGCGACAATGAAACTGTTGATGGCGAATATGGCGATCATGCTTATTCCGTTACCCTGATGCCGCGCCAGAACGCAATCCGACCCTGGATATTCTGTGCGGCGTCACTTGGGTTGGGGTAGTACCAGGCCGCATCCTCGTTGGTGTCATTGCCAACCCGGACAGTGTAGTAACTTGCTGTACCCTTCCAGGGACAGCCGGTATGTGTATCACTTGGGAGCAGGTACGCCATGTTCACCGCGTCCGGCGGGAAATAGTGGTTGCCTTCAACAACGACGGTATCGTCGCTCTCCGCAATGACAGTGTCTTTCCAGATGGCTTTCATTGTGATGTTACCTGTCCGGCTTCAACCCTGAGCCTGCCCTTGTCGGCCTTGCGCAGATCAACGGCCAAACGATCCGGCGTCCAGCCATGCACCTTGTCGTGTGCCTCGATGTAAACCTGCGTCAACCCCGGCGGGATCTTCACGCCGCTGAGGCTACGCGTAAATGGCTGCTCGGATACATGGGGATGATAGAGCACCCGGTTACCCAGTACATTACCCTTGTTATCCACAACACGCCAGTCGTCCGCGTAGTGGTCCCAGCCCGTGTCGTGGTGTTTCAGGGTAACGCTGACGGCCCACTGGTTGTTGGCACTGCGGGTGAAATCCGCCGCGAGAATTTTTACTTCGCCGGCATTGGTATTACTGAACAGGATCATGGTAAGTATGGCTATTGGCAGGAACTTCCGCTTGCAAAATATAGTATTCATGGTTCCCTCATCCGTGATAAATGTCTACCTGGTAAGAATACACTTTACGCTGGTGCAGGCAACTATCAATGATTTTCAACGCCTGTTCATAATACAGATCCCCGCATTGACTGTATGGATAAACAGTATAATGACCTCATTTGAGAGTGCAAGGTGGGGGTATGCCGCAATATGAGGTATATCTACAAACAGATTCGGTCTGGTGTTCATGTATAGAAAGGGTTGTTGTACCTATATTGGCTTGAAAAGCAAGGAATACAGGCGTAGTTTCGCAGGTTAGAAGAAGCGCGCGCCAAGACGGGGTAGTGCGGGATACACGGCGGATTCACGTGTTACTACACAGCGCTTCGCCAGATACACAAATGTT
>JALWRY010000247.1 GCA_027080445.1 Thiohalobacter sp.
GACGACTTCACGTCCTTCAAAAGGGCCGGTAAAACGCAGCTCGGCACAGTCGTTCGTCTGTTCGATCACCAGCCAGGGTAAGCCCGACCTGTCCAGGCAGGCTGAAAAACGCTGGACATCACCACTCAGGGCATCCTGTTGCACCTGCCTAGTCGTCAAATAATTCTTCGTCGGAGAAACCATCCTCCGGCGGGTTCCCGTCGTAAATATCGTACCAGCGTTTTTGCCGGTAGGCGGTTCGAACCTGCAGGTAGGCGTCTACAGTACCGGCATCCAGGATGCGCGTGGTTGTCAGCAATTCAGCGCGCTTGTTGACTGTAAACAGGACATACAAGCCGGCCCTTGTCCAGCCACCCGTGTAGCCGCTGACAGGGTCCAGGTACCAGGCAGGTGGCAGACCGGCCGTATCACGTACGGTACTTGGCCCCAGAAAAGGCAACACCAGGTAGGGACCTTCACCGATGCCCCAGACAGCGAAGGTCTGCCCAAAGTCTTCATGGTGTTTAGGCAGACCCCAGTCAGTAGAAACATCCATCAGGCCGGCAACGCCGAATATGCTGTTATAACCGAAACGCATGGCATCGCTGGCCGCCTGTTTCGGTTTCCACTGCAACAGATCGTTAATAATAATAATCGGCTCGTAAATATTACTGAAGGCATTCCCCACACCGGTGCGTACCGGTGACGGGATATATTTCACGTAGCGTTGGGCAACCGGCTTGAGCAACTTGCGGTCAAGCGTGTCATTGAAGCGGTATACCACGCGGTTCAGTCCTTCCAGGGGATCGTTGACCTGGTCATAGGGCGAAGTGACCGCGCAGCCTTGCAACAGCAACGCCAGCCCCCCCCAAAATCCACTCAGGATCGATGTTCGTCTGTTCATGTTTTTCTCACCCACTCCCATTGAGGTGCATGATTATTATTGCTTGACGTGACGCAACATCCGCTTGCGCTGGCGCTGTTGACGTGGCGTCAGTTTATTACGCTTGTCCTTGTACGGGTTGTCCCCGGTCCTGAATTCCAGGCGTATCGGCGTACCTACCAGTTTCAGCGCCTGACGAAAATAATTGTTCAGGTAACGCTTGTACGTGTGCGGCAAACGCGATGTCTGGTTACCGTGTATCACAATAACAGGGGGATATTGTCCACCCTGATGCGCATAACGCAACTTGATACGCCGGCCCCGGACCAGCGGCGGCTGGTGATCGTGTACGGCCTGTTCCAGCAAACGCGTCAGTTCGGCGGTATTCACCTTGATCGAGGCCGCCCGGTGCGCGGTCTTTACCGCCTCGTACAGCTCACCTACGCCACTACCGTGCAGGGCGGAGATAAAATAACGTTCGGCAAACCCCAGAAACGGCAAACGCCGGTCCAGCTGGTCGCGGTACCAGTTGCGCTGATCATCATCGAGGCCATCCCATTTATTGATGGTCACCACCACCGCCGTGCCGCTTTCCAGTATGTGTCCGGCCAGGGTGGCGTCCTGTTCGGCCACTTCCCCGGCATGCGCATCCAGCACCAGCAACGCCACATCGGCATCGTTGATCGCCTGCAGCGTCTTGATTACGCTGAATTTCTCGATGGTCTCGTTGACCTTGCTGCGACGCCTCACGCCGGCGGTATCGATCAGGGTATAAGGCTCGCCGTCCCGCTCAAAATCGATGTAGATGCTGTCGCGCGTAGTACCCGGCTGGTCAAAAGCGAGTACCCGCTCCTCGCCCAGCATGCGGTTGATCAGGGTCGACTTGCCCACATTGGGACGCCCCACCACGGCAATACGTATGCCCTTGTGATGCCGCTTTTCCGCTTCGACATGCTCGCTGGAAGGAAAGCCGGCCAGCACCTGGTTAATCAATGTGGTCACACCGTGACCCTGTACTGCGGCAATCGTGGCAGGTTCCCCCAGGCCCAGTGCATAAGCATCGGCAAGAATGGTGTCGGTATTCTGGCCATCGGCCTTGTTCAGGGCAAGCCTGGCGGGCTTGCCGCTGCGGCGCAGGCGCTCGGCTATCTGCTCATCACTGAGGTTGATGCCGTCACGCGCATCGAGCAGCAGGATCACTGCATCCGCTTCCTCGACGGCCTGCCAGACCTGGTCAGCCATCAGGCCATCCAGCCCCTGCTCGTCACCCACCAGGCCACCGGTATCGATCACCAGGTAGGGTCGGTCGCCCACGCGACCATTGCCGTACTGACGATCGCGTGTCAGACCCGGGTAGTCCGCCACCAGCGCGTCCCGACTGCGGGTGAGCCGGTTAAACAGGGTCGACTTGCCGACATTCGGCCGACCGATCAGTGCGATGACAGGCAGCATGCTTCTACTCGACGGGCGACAACCGGTACATTACCAGTTCACCGCCGGCGCCCAGCACCAGCAGGCGGTCATCCAGTGCAACCGGGGGCTCCAGAATACCGGCACGATCCACCCGCTGACGGCCGGAAATCGCACCGTCGATGAGGGATAACAGGTGGACATAACCTTCAAAGTCACCGACTGCCACGTAACCTTCCGCCACCACTGGCCCGGTCAGTGCACGGCGTTGCAGGTCACTGTTCTTCCACAGAGAGGCGCCGGTGCGACGATCCAGCGCCCATACATTACTCAGCTCGTCGGTGACATAGACCTGCTGAAAATCGACCGCCATGCCCGCATAAGCCGACATATCGCGACTCCACAGCAAGCGACCGTTCTGGAGCGATACCGCAGCGAGTTGTCCCTGGAAACTGACCACGTAGAGCACATCGTCACGCACCACCGGATCGGCGTCGACGTCCACCATACGCTGTAACTCGGAACGGCCACTCGGCACAGCAATGACCGCCTCCCATAGTTGACGACCGGAACGGGCATCGAGCGCCACCATCTTGCCACTGGCAAAACCGGCCAACACCACACCATCCGTGATGAGCGGTGTACTGGTACCGCGCAATGACAACACCGGCACAGTGCGGTCATGCACCCAGATACGTTTTCCGCTGTCGGCCTTCAGCCCGGTCAGGTTTCCGTCCACAGTCTGTACGATAATGACGCCTTCGTAGCGCTGCGGTACTGAAAGTACTTCGCTGGAAACCTGCGATGTCCAGAGTAACTTGCCATTTTTGGCGTCAAGCGCAAGCACACGCGCATCACTGGTGCCCAGTAGTACCAGACCTTCATCTACCCCGGGGCCTGCGGATACCTGCACACCGGTCTTGCTGCGCCAGATAAGCTTGCCATCATCCAGCTTATAAGCACTTGCCCGCCCCTTGCGGTCAACCGTGTAGACACGATCGCCCTGAACGGCCGGTACCAGCTTGACCCGTTGCCCGTCGGTACCGACGCCGGTATCGCGACTCCATAATTCATCCAGGCGCACCTGCTCATCAAACTTTTTCAGTTTGGCGGGGGGTTCACTGTTATCTTTATCCCCGAACCACGAGCAGCCACTGAGCAGGGCCAGTGACAGCACAACAGAAATGACGCCCCGTATCATTGTGATGCGCTGTCCGCGCCGGCCAGGTTTTCATACTTCACCCGCAAATACGTCACGTTGGGCGCATCCGGCGGGAACGCGGCAAGTGCGTCACGGTATGCCTCAGCCGCACGTTTTGTTTCACCTTTGGCAAAGGCCAGGTCACCCTTCAACTCGGTATAGACAGCGCTGTACTCACCGGCATCGGTGACCTGTGACATCAGCTTTTCTGCCTGATCGTAGGCCTTCTCGTCAATCAGCGCACGAACCAGGCGGGTACGCGCCGTATTGGCCATCTGCGGTGTTTTGGCATGTTCCAGCGCCCACTCGAGCTGGCCCTGTGCCGCCGCCATCTTGCCATCCTGCACCTCCAGTTTGGCCAGCATCAACGCGGCCAGCGGCGCATAACCGGAACCGGTGTGATTACTGATCAGCTCGTTGGCCTGGCTGCGCGCCAGTTCTATCTTGTTCTGGTTGAGTGCGGACTGCATCTGGGCATAGACGTTGGACGCATTCTGCGCCTGGGTATCTTTCCAGTTTATCCAGGCCTTGCCCCCGAATAACAGGGTAAGTCCCAGCAGTACGCCGGTGATCAACGAACTACCGTTATCTTTCCACCATTTTTTCAGGTTCTCGATTTGTTCTTTTTCCGACGTATTAACGTCCATCGGATACTCTCCTCGTTGTGTTATCACTCAATGTCTCTGCGAAATACCCGGCGAGATCGGTAAATGCCACGGATTGCTGCTCACCGCGGTCCCGCAACGGTTTGATACCCGCCTCGCCCCGCGCGACTTCATCCTCGCCAATCACCAGCGCGTAGCGCGCACCGCTGCGATCGGCCTTTTTGAACTGGCTCTTGAAACTGCCGCCACCGCAATGGGTTTGTATCCGTAACCACGGCAAGGCGTCCCGCAGGCGTTCGGCCATCAAAAGCCCCTCGCGTTGCGCCGTATCCCCCATGGCGACCAGGTACAGGTGCGGGGCGCTGTCGGGAAATACGGCCTGCTGATTTTCCAGCAGCGCGATCAGCCGCTCAAGCCCCATGGCAAAACCCACGGCCGGCGTCGCCTTCCCGCCCAGGTAGTCCACCAGGGCATCGTAGCGCCCGCCGGCGCAAACCGTACCCTGGGCGCCGAGCTGGTCAGTGACCCATTCAAAAACCGTCCGGCCATAGTAATCAAGCCCGCGCACCAGCCGCGGGTTGATCTCGTAGTCCACACCGGCTGCATCGAGCAAAGCCAGCAAGGCATCAAAGTGCGCCTTTGAATCCTCATCGATGTAGTCGGACAGGCGCGGGGCATCCCCGAGCAGTGCCTGTACATCCGGATTTTTACTGTCGAGGATACGCAGCGGGTTCGTTTCCAGGCGTCGCTGACTGTCGGCGTCGAGCTGCTCGAAATGCGCCTGTAAATACTCGACCAGCGCTCCCTTGAATGCCGCACGCGCTTCTACGGTACCCAGTGAATTCAGCTGCAGGACAAGATCACGCAAGCCAAGACGTTTCCACAGGCGTGCGGTCATAATAAGCAACTCGGCATCGATGTCGGGGCCTTCCAGGCCAAACACCTCGACACCGACCTGATAGAACTGGCGATAACGCCCTTTCTGCGGCCGCTCGTGACGGAACATCGGGCCGGTATACCAGAGTCGTTGCACCTGGTTGTTGATCAACCCGTGTTGTATACAGGCACGCACGCAACTGGCGGTACCTTCCGGACGCAGCGTCAGGCTGTCACCGTTACGGTCGGTGAAGGTATACATTTCCTTTTCGACGATGTCCGTGACTTCGCCGATGGAACGCTTGAAGAGTTCCGTTTTTTCAACCACAGGCATGCGTATTTCGCGATAGCCGTAGGCCGCCAGTACAGCGCGCAGCGTATCTTCCACAAACTGCCAGACCGGCGTCTGCTCCGGCAAAATATCGTTCATGCCGCGAATGGCTTGCAGGGTATTGGACATACGTTCAGTGTTCCAGCTTGATACGCGCGACCTTGCCACGCTGATACGGGGTAATATCAAAAGGTTTTCCACGCCAGGACATAGCTACCGCCGGGGCATTACCCAGCAGTATATCAATCGGCGGGTCCGCCCTGATGGTGCGTTGTGTTCCCGCGTGTTGTGTACCGACAACCAGTTTACGGTCCCGGGATTTTATTTCCACCCAGCTATCCTGTGAAAACCGCAGCGTAAGTGCTGCCGGCCCTGT
>JALWRY010000248.1 GCA_027080445.1 Thiohalobacter sp.
TTGTCTCATAGTTTCTCCTTTGCGTGGTGCTTGGCGGCTCACGCTTTGGAGTTACTATGAGACTCCTGTTACTGTCAAACTCTTGATGCCTCCCCAGCAGAGCTGGGGGATCTCCCTTTTTGTTTAGCGCTGGCCGCACATGGTGACGATGTTAGCGACGAGATTTTATCGCTGACGAATATCCAGAATGTTGGCGTAGCTGGCCGCGATGCCTGGGGGCTGAGCGATACGTATCTCCAGTCCCCGCTGGACACTGCGTTGGTGCTCAATAGCCTGGCGGTAGCCGGGGCAAGCGTGAACATTCAGGCGGCCATTAACTACCTCAAAACGGCGCAGCTGGGCGGCGCCGATCAGGGGTGGCCGCTGGCGCAGGAATCTGTCAGCGATCCGTATACCACGGCAATGGTGCTGCGAACGCTCGCCACATTGACAACGACAGACCCGACATTAGCCTCACCCATCGCCAACGGACTCGGCACATTGCGCACTGCCGTCGATAGCACCTCTCCAACCTATCTGCTGGCGCTGTCGGCGCAAGCCGCCTGGCTAGCCGGTGATACTGCGACGGCACAAAACTGGTTAAGCTTTTTGGCGAGCAATCAGGCCGGCGACGGCAGTTGGTCAGGCCGGATTTATGACACGTCTCTGGCTATGCGCGCCCTGGCAACAGCAGATGGTACAAATAGCGCCACCAACCAATACAATGTACTGATAGCCGACAATAATCTACGCGCTGCCATCAATACGGCCCTGGGCCGCAATGCCATGGATAGTCTGGATCGCAGTGACTTGTTACGGCTAATCCATCTGACGGCAGTCGGTCTGAATATCAATAATCTGACCGGTCTGGAGGCGGCGAAAAATCTTCAAAGCGTCGACCTGCGCAATAACAACATCATTTCGACGACGCCCATCGATCGGTTACCGAAGCTGGCGACCATTCTGCTCGACGGTAATCCGAATATTCTGTCAAGTGATATCAATGAAGACGTCCCGACAATGCCGGAGTGGGGCCTGATCGTCATGGCCGTACTACTCCTGTCGAGTGCAGCGCGACGACAGTATTTCGTTGATCCTGCACTGCACCACGCCTGACAGCCAGACCACTCAAATTGAGCGATTAGCACATGTCAAATTACATAAGCAAACGTCAAATACTACGCCGTACATTGCTGCTCGGCCTGTTGATCACTGTTGCAGGGTCGCCGGCACAGTCCTTTGCCGGTTCCACTGAGGCGCCAACGGGACTGAAACCGGAAACGCGCGCAGCGGTTCGCGGTGTCGGACATGCCCTGCTGCAAGCCAAACGGCGCTATACGCCACAACAGGATATCAGCGCACTGCGAGATCGTATCAAGCAAGTCCGCCGGCTGGTGAAAACGCTGACGGCGCCGGTCACTGCAAGCACATGGATCAAAGTCGTCACAAGCACGCCATCGGCTGCATCATCATCGACTACACCGGCCGTTTCTCAGGCGCCGGATTGGCGGCAAGTGCGAGCCGGCGAAATACAACAACTCCAGTCAGCGACAGCCAGGCTTCGCCAACAGTGCCAGGCATTGCGCAAATCTGTCACACCCGCCGCCAGGAAAACGTCGTTGTTCGACACTGTAGTCAGATATTTCTCCGGTCGGCCGGCTACTTCTATGAACGGCAAACCCAATATTATCGCGCCGGTAACCTCCGTGGCACTGGCGCGACTGGAACAGCTGGATACGGAAGTCACGGATGCAATCGCCTTACCCGCCGCAGAACGACAACAGCGGTTGAAAGCGATGTCAGTCGCGTTAAGGCCGGGCAAGCAGCGCACCGGCATTCGTGATAACACAACAGAAGTAAAGCCTACCCCGACCTTCACAACGCGGACACAACACCGGCGCAGCTGGTAGCTGCATCCTTGTTTAACCCCTATTCAAAAATCAGGCACTGTTATGAACGGATTCAAACGGATTAAACGGGTCACATGTCTTTTGGGTTTGACACTCATGCTGGGCCTATTGCAGCAGACTGCCCAGGCCGACCCGCTGGCGGAAACCCGCGAGATGATCTTTACCTGCCCGGCGAGTCAGCCCGCTTGTGAGGCGGCTGATTTGACGAAAAAGGCCGCCGAATTAAAATCGGCCGCGGCAATGTATGAATATGTGCGCAACACGCACGAGTACGCGCTCTATCATGGATCGCGTTCCAACACGCTCAACACCTACGGCGGAAAGCGCGGTAGTGACGTAGACATTGCCTCTGTTTTGATCGCCATGTACCGTTCGCAAGGTATCCCGGCCCGATACGCGGTCGCAGACATCCGCGCGCCGGCCGTGGAGGTTGCAAATTGGCTTGGTGTAAAAGACATCGGGCTGGCCGCCGCCATCATGGATGAGCAGGGTATTCAGCATGTCGCGCTGAGCACCGACCGACAGTCCATGGCGTTCGAACATGCCTGGGTCCAGGTGCAAGTGCCCTACGACAACTACCGCGGCGCGATTGATCATGGCGTAAATTGTACGAACTCACCCACGCAGTGCCACTGGATCGATGTCGATCCCTCGTACAAGTTACGTCAATTTCATAATCAGGGTATTGATATCTACGGTGTTGTACAATTTGACTACACCCGTTACTACAACGCCATCAAAAATGATGATCCGGTCGTTCGGGACAAGGGTCCGACGGAAATCTACGAACAACAGATTCTCGATTACCTGAAAATCAATTTCCCCGGCAAAACACTGGAAGACGTGGCTGATCCGGGTGTGATTATTGCGGTGAACGAGGGTCTTTTGCCCTCCTCACTGCCTTACCAGGTTATTAGTCCGGTACAAACCTACGACAGTATTGTCGAGCATGATGCCATCAATACCCCGAAATGGGCGAAATTCCTGACAATCCGCTATTCGCTGGGCGCTTTCACCTTTACCGGCAGTCTTGTCGGACCGTTTACCCTGTCTTCCTCGTCCAACCCGATCGCTCTGGCCGATTTATCGTCCAAGCGCATCACACTCAGTTACTTCGAGGGTAACCGGATCTCCGGCGATCCTTTCGAACATCATCAAATGACGGTCAGACTCGATGGCAAAATCATTGACACGCCGATCCTGATCGCCTGGCAGAATGATCAGGCGCAATTCCTGGGACGGTTGTTCGATGTAACCTTTGAGCTGGATGGCGCGCCTTCCACCACCGGTGGCGCCGATAACATCATTTCGGCAGTATATCGAAATCTGATGTTTGGCGGTTACTATGTGATCGGCACCGGCGGCGACACTTCTAATTGGTCCCAGGTGCATCGCGCGGCGAATCAACTACTGACAGCGAACAAAACCTTCCCGATTATCAATAACGCCGCTGGCGTGCCTTATGTAGACAGCAACAGCAACGGTGTGATCGATACCGGAGAAGGCCGCTTGCTGGACAACCCCATTGCCCAGGACGAATTGACCGGCGGCCTGCTGAACGTGGCTATGACGCAATACTATACGCGCTTCGTGGAAAACACGCGCCGTCTGGACGCCCTGGATCATGTCATTTCACCCATGGAAGGCTTTGTCGGTATCGTCAGTTCGACATATGACGTCAGTTACCTGGGCGATACCGCTTTTTCCATCATGCCCGGCGGTTTATTGATCGATATGAAAGGCGTGCGCTTCAACGGCTCCTGGCGCAACGACGCACCGTCCAGCTACGCCAGTGACCATTTCGAACTGCTGGGCCACGTAGGCTCATCGCTGGAACACGAAATCTGGCAAGAACTGACAGGGTTCGACGCCGTATCCACCGTGCGCGGCATTCAAATGGCCCTGGCCAATGGCGCAACCCTGCTGGATTTAAAAGACAGCGCCACAACCACAATCAATGGCATGTACCCGAGTTTCGGTTTTACTGCTACAGCCCCTTCCGCTTTTACTTTGAGTCAACGCACGCTCTACAATACCCAACCCGTTTCCTGGACACACGCCACCAACCTTAATGACCAAGGATTTGATATACTCAAGAAGTACCCGGCCTCCATAACAGCGCTACATTCCGTGCGGCTGACGTACACTAATGGCAACTTGGCCAACAACATCGCAGCATTTGATAGTTGTGAACAATCGATCCGCGACGCAATCACCGCGAATGGTGGTAACACAATCCTCAGTGTCGCCGGCACACTGTGCGGGTATTCCTATACACAGGGCACCACGCTGAATCAATTGCTCAGTGGTTTTCAGACCTATTTTGAAGGGTTTTTCGGTGTCGGCCAGGGCGGCATGTATGATTACCTTGATCAGGCACTGGGCTTTAATCTGGCGGATTTCACCTTTCGCAGCCAACAAGCCGCCAGCAATATTCACAGTACCAGCCTGGTGCAAACCATCCGCAATGCATTGATCTTCGGCGGCACCATCGGGACTAAACCCGTCCATTTCGAATACCGTATCCCGAGCCGTAAAACCAACACATGCTTCAACATCTTCAGCGTCTATCTGCAGAAGATCTTTGAAGACACAACAAACCGCCTGGTCAGTCAGAGCTTTAGTATCAGCAACGACAGCTTTGTCGCCGGCGGTGGCTGGGTAGATGGCAGCAATTCATTGTCCCTGGCGGATGTCGGGGGTTCGGTGGTCAAGCCTGCATTCAATAATGCACTCTTTACCGATAAAAACCTGGTCTCCCAGACCAACAATGACCTGATCCGGACGCCTTCCACCACCGACCCGGTCAGTACGGTCACCGGCAACATGTACCACGACGAGACCGACATCACCCTTAAGGGCCGTGGCCTCGCCTATGCGCTGACCCGCAGTTACAACTCAGGCCCGGCGCGCGCCAACCAGGATGGCCCCTTCGGCTTTGGCTGGACCCATTCCTATAACATGTCGTTGCGCTCCAATGACTACGGCGCCTGCCCCAACTGCGCACCGGGCGCCGGTAACGGTCAGGCGCCGGAGAACGGTAACGGCGTTACCGCTTCGATCACCTACATCGACGAACGGGGTGGCGAGCACACCTACCTTGTCAACGAAACCACCCGGGCGGTCACTGCGCCGCCGGGCGAATTCGATACCCTGCAACTGAACACGCCGGCTGCGGGACAGACCACCCTGGTATTCCGTAACGGGGTCAAGTACGTCTTCAGCGGTCCGGCGACGCTCAGTACGGTACCCGGTCAAACTGCACGGCTGGACCACATAGAAGATGCGTACGCCAACCGTCTGACCCTGGGCTATGATGCCTCGAACCGCCTCGTCAGCGTCACCGATAATCTCGGCATCGCGGGTCGCACCGGTCTCACCTTTACCTATGCGGGCTCGACGCCGCACATCGCCACGGTTAGCGACTGGTCGGGACGCACCTGGCGATACGGGTATGACAGCAAGGCTAATCTCGTCTCGGTCACCAACCCGTTGAACGATATCGTCACGTTCACCTATCACGCCGGCACGCACCTGCTGAACGAAAGGACCCTGCCGGCCAACCGGAGTGGACTGCAGGCTAAAACCACCTTCACCTACTACCGCAACAACAAAGCCTTCACCAACGCCAACGCGCTGGGCGAAGGCGAAACCCTGGACTACGACCTCTATCGCCAGCGCACCCGCGTGAGCGACCCGCGTGGCTTTATCCGCGAGCATTTCTATGACAAAAACAACGGCGCACTGACCCGGCTCAAGGA
>JALWRY010000249.1 GCA_027080445.1 Thiohalobacter sp.
GGGTTCCTGGCGGAAAACCGGGTTGAAATCGTAGCCTCCTTACCCTGTTACCTGGAGGAGAATGTCGATGGCCAACGCGGTGACGGGGTTTTTGAAAAAAGTATCCAGGCCTTAAGGCAACTGAATGCGCTGGGTTACGGGCAGGCGGACAGTGGTCTTGTGTTAAACCTGATGTATAACCCGCTCGGCGCTTCGTTGCCGCCGCCCCAGCAGCAGTTGGAGATGGACTATCGTGGGGCTTTGCAATCGCGCTACGGGATTGAATTCAGCCAGTTGTTCGTGCTGGCCAATATGCCTATACAACGCTTTGGCAGCACGCTGATTTCCAAAGGTGAATTTGAGTCCTATATGGAGCTATTGAAAGCCGCGCACCAGCCTTCCAACCTGGCCACGGTGATGTGCCGTTCACTGATCAGTCTTGACTGGCAGGGCTATGTCTACGATTGCGATTTTAACCAGATGCTGGACCTGGCATGGGAAACGGACGGCGGTTCACGCGTGCATATTTCCGAGCTGTCGAAATGCGATATCGAGGGCCGCCTGATCGAGGTGGCGGATCATTGCTTTGGCTGTACTGCCGGGCAGGGCAGCAGTTGTGGCGGGGCAATCAGCGGGGAAGGGGCGTCGTAACGGCCACCCGGCGGTAAACCTTCCGTGGTTTACCCGGCCGGGGGAGCGTATCGGGCTTACTGTGTCTGTGTGCCGCGAATGGTGATTTCAACGCGGCGATTTTTGGCGCGACCTGCGGCTGTTGCGTTACTGGCTACAGGCTTGTCTTCACCAAGGCCCAGTGTCGACATCACGCGCGGGGACACACCGTTTTGCATCAGGAAGGTCTCGACGGCGGCGGCGCGGCGCTGTGACAGTTTCTGGTTATACGCGGCAGAACCCGAGCTGTCCGTGTAACCGACAATATCCACACTCTGGACATTGGCCAGTTTGTTGATATGGGCAGCCAGTTGCCGCAGTTCGGCCTTGCCGGCGTCCTTGATGGTGGCGCTGTTGACATCGAACAGTGCGCCTGCGGACAGGGAGACTGATTTGGTCACGACTTTGGGGGCGGGCGCCGGTGCGGGTTTGGCGACCGGGACAGGTGCCGGCGCCGGTGCAACGGCTTCTTTTACCTTGTCGCCACAATCCGCCAGTGCATCGGCAGGTGTCCAGAAACCGGTTTTGACACAATCCCCAAACCCGTCAGTCACCAGGTGCCCGCGGGCATCGCCGACGTAGCCTGAGTTGGCCTGGCCGGCATTGTGCGCCACCGCGCCCTGGGCGGCCAGCAGGCCGATGCAGGTCAGGATCGTGAGTCCGGGAATTCGGAATGTCGTGGTCATGTGTTTCTCCTCGGTTTGTATTGGTATCAGGTGTATGCGTAGACTTGTGTCTATTATGTGTTTTTCCGGGTAGCGCCACGTGCTGAGCCGCTGGCGGGGAATTATATCGGCCATGCAGGCGCCTGTCGCCATGTTATGGATAAAAGTGGGGTGGTTTCTGGTATGTTTCCGGCATGTCGGGCATAGAATCCCAGGTGCGTAAAGCGCATCGCTTGCTTAGCGTTGATGCGATGCGCGGTGTCGCCATTGCGTTGATGGTCATTTTTCACTTTTGTTTCGACCTGGCGCATTTCGGTTTTGCCCGCTTCGATTTTTACAACGATCCTTTCTGGCTGAATTTCCGCACGTTCATCCTCAGCCTGTTCCTGTTGCTGGCAGGACTCAGCCTGGTGCTGGCCACGCGCCGGGGAATCAATAGCCGTCGTTTCCTGGCGCGCCTGTTGCGTGTCGCCGGCGGCGCCGCGCTGGTCAGTGTGGCGACCTGGTGGATATTTGGCGAGCGCTTTGTGTTCTTTGGCGTGCTGCACTTTATTGTTGTGGCCAGCCTGCTGGGCTTGTTGTTTATCCGTAAGCCGGTGGTTGCGCTGGCGCTTGGTATCGCGCTGCTGGTGGTCGGCAACCGCTGGCAGTTTCCCTGGTTTGACCAGGCGGGCTGGCGCTGGATCGGCCTGATGACGCATAAACCGGCAACCGAGGACTATGTGCCCCTGATTCCCTGGTTTGGTGTCAGTCTGATCGGTATGGCGTTGGGCAATCTGTTGTTACGCAACGGTCGCCTGGAGACGATGAACGGCTGGCTGCCGGCAGACAATGCGCCGGTCAGGCTGCTGGCGTTTTCCGGCAGGCACAGCCTGTTGATTTACCTGATTCACCAGCCGCTGCTATTCGGCTTGCTCAACCTGTACGTACTGGCCGCCGGCAGGTGAATTATTTTTTCCCGTACTCTTCCAGTGCTGTGCGGACGGCGCGATCCATCAGCGGGGCGGCGTTCAATGGACGTGCACGCGCGCTACGCAGCAGGTGCGCCAGTTCTTCAATGGTGTAGTTGCCGGCTTTCAGGCCCTTGCGATCGGTAAACAGACAGGTGCCGGTAATCGGGCTGATCCAGCTGAGCTTGGCGCGCAGACGTTCACCCTCGGCGCCACGGAATTCCACCCAGGCGCCGGTCCTGAGTTGCCGGGCGCGGGCGGTGAAGGCATCATCGATGGCCGGTGCAGCGGGTGCGGTTTCTTTCTTCGGCGGCAGGGTTGTGACTGTGTCCTGCTGCGGTTCAGCCTTGCTTTCCTCTTTTTCACTGCGCGAGTCGCCCTGATCTGTTTCAGGCGCGTTAACGGCCGTTCTTCCGTGGGCGCGCACCAGTCGTGCAATGAAATCATCGCGTTCTGTCGGCTGAATGGACAGGCGTTCCATGCCGGTGCGCAATTTTTCCAGCAGCCTCGGCTGAATGGCTACCAGGCGCTGGCGTTCTTCCGGCGTGGTTTTGGGTTTGACGCTCCAGATGAGTTCATCCATGGTCTGGACGGCCTGTTTCCATTCTTCACTGTCCTTGCCGTTACGCGCACAGCAGATGAACAGCAGGTTTTTCCAGTGCGTGGCGACAAACTCACGAACAAAGTCCAGGTTGTTTTCCTGCTTGCCCGGTTCGCTTTCCTGCAAGTCCACTGTGTCGATGCGGGGCTGGATTTCTTCCAGGGTGGTGGATTCCGCTTCCGCCAGGCGTTCCTTGCCTTCCATGACTTTTGCGGAACGTTCCGCACGGATTTTAGCCTGTTCTTCTTCCTGTGCCAGGAAGTTGTCCAGGTCGACCAGCAGGCGGTCAAACAGCCCCAGGTCATCTTCAAACTCGTCGAGAATAGTCTGGACGATGGACTCGATTTTTACGTAGACCGGGTCTTCCATACCCTGTGACTCATCCCAGCCGACCGCGGTCGACGCCAGCCGGTTCAGCAGTTGCCTGGCCGGGTGGGTCTTGGTCGAGAAGAAACGGTTGTCCAGCAGGGCGACCTTGAGCAAGGGAATTTGCAGGCGACCGATCAGCGCGCGCATGGCGTCAGGGATGTTGCGGTCTTCGAGGATATAGTCGAACAGCATGGCGACGATATCGAGGGTCATGCCGCCTGAATTTCCAAGGTTGCGGATCACCGGGGTGTTGCGCATATCGCGCAGGATATTGACCGTCCCTGTGCTGGCAACGGTCGGGTCAAAGCCGGAGATATCGGCGGCGTAGCCTGCGCCATCGGCCGGGTCGCCACCCTGTTGCAGATAGGTCAGGGCACTGATTGAAGGTTGGACATACTGCGCGTATCCCTGGTACTGGACGCCCCCCGTGACGGGGTACCCCGGCATGCCGCCTGTCACCATGTCACCGGGAATCCCGCCACTCTCACCCTCGCTGAGGGTATTACCGGGCTGTGGGGATACCGGGTGACTGCTACGGCTGGTGGATTTGCGGACAGTGGTGCGGATCTCCGGCAAAACACCCATCTTGATCAGCTGCTGGTTGAGTTCTCGATACAGGGCATCGATATTGGCGCCGACGTGCTTGTCGAATAACTTGAAGATGACAAGGCGGATTTCCAGTCCGGTTTCAATACGGGACGCGGCTTCCTGGAAGGCGTGGCAGATAGCTTCGGGGCCTAGCGGGTTCTCGAAGCGTACCAGCTCCGGGTCGCCAATCAGGAAACCGATACGCTTGTCCAGCGCATACAGGGACTGCCGGCAATGGTTGCGGATCTTGCTGACCATACTGGATACCGCAAGGTCTTCTTCCAGGTCGTTCTTGTCGACCAGGCCGAGATCGGATTCGCCTTCGAGATCCAGGTCGGGAAGTCCGCCCTGCGATGCCGGGCGAGGGATGCCGCAGTCAAAATGATGTTTGAAGTTGGCGATGAAATCGTTCTCGATATCCTTGCGGATGATGCGCAGTTCCCGCATGGCGTCAAAGTACTGGGTTTGCGCCATGTTGTTTTCGGCTTTTTCCGCACGTGAGAACAGCGCGTCGTCGACACTGTCGAGCATGGTCTCGATCGACTTGTTCAGTGAGGCTGTCGCATGGTCGCGGATGGCCCGCAGGGCCTTTGACCCCGGGCCGGCACTGATACTGCGCCGTATCTGACCGTAGTCTTCAAGGTTGACAACATTTTTCTTGATGGACTCAGACATGATGATACCCGCTGTGTTAGGTGTTCCGGTTCGTGTTTCATATAGCGACTGGAAAAGAGAAATATCATGTACGGATTGCTGAATCTGTGAGCGATTCGGCAAAAAAGGCTTCTGTCCGGCTCTCCAGTTTTCTCACCCGGCGTCGTTAGTTAGGGAAACGAGAACCTTCGGTGTGCCCATGACCAGCCAGAACCTGAGTGCGACAAAACAGCCTGTTCAGCAATCACTTGTCAGCTTGCTCGATGATGTTGAGGGACTGGTTTCACCCCCTGACGTTTGTATGCGCCTGTTCGAGCTGATCAACTCGCCTTCCACCGGCGCCAACGATATCGCGGAAGTGGTCTCGATCGACCCCAATCTCACCACGCGCTTGTTGAGGGTGGCGAACAGTGCTTTTTATCGTTTTCGGCGCAAGATCGATACGATCAGCCGCGCAATTACCGTGATCGGCACCACCGAGCTGTACCAGCTGGTGCTGTCGGTGTCCGCCGTCAAATCCTTCAATGACATCCCCAATGACCTGGTGAAAATGGACACATTCTGGAAACACAGTGTCTATACCGGCTTGCTGGCCAGGGCGCTGGCCGTGCGCGCCAGCATCCTGCACCCGGAACGCCTGTTTGTGGCGGGTCTCATGCATGATATCGGCAGCCTGGTGCTCTATCACCAGCGTCCCGAGGCGATGCGCGATGTGTTGCTGTTGGCTGATGGAGACGAAGAGGTCCTGTACCAGGCCGAGATTGACCGTTTTGGCTACAGCCATGCGGGGGTTGCCGGTTACCTGATGGACAAGTGGCAGCTTCCGGAGGAACTGGTGCTCTCGATCAAATGGCATCACCAGCCCGAACTGGCGGGACAGGCCAGCATGGAAGCGCACATCCTGTTCCTGGCTAATCACCTGGTGAATGAATCGGAGCAGGGCAATTTCATGGGTTCGCCGCGCGCCGAGATTCGTGTCCCCGAAGCCATGCTGGCGCTGGTCGGGCTGACGGAGGACGAGCTGTTCTTCGCTTTTGAGGAAGCCGCTGAACAGTTTCCGTCTACGCTGGAATCCTTGATCTAGCCTTGCCTGTCATTGCACCCCAGGAGTACTTCCTCAGGATGTCTTCGCCATCCTTCAGGGCGCGAGC
>JALWRY010000250.1 GCA_027080445.1 Thiohalobacter sp.
CTCATGCTTGCCATATGCTCCTGAGACAGGGTGTCGATCTTGTGCGCCGCCATCAACGATGCGGCGCACAAGATCGACACCCTGTCTCAGGAGCATATGGCAAGCATGAGCGCCGGTATGAACCTGCCTGCGGGCATGAAGCTGCCTTTCTGACCTGAATGGCGGTATCACCCCTTATCCAGCAATTGATGGATGCCTTGCGCTGCCTGCCCGGTGTGGGCAACAAGACCGCGCAGCGCATGGCCTTTCACCTGCTAGAGCGCGACCGTGAGGGAGGCCGGCAACTGTCCCGGGTGTTGCAGGCGGCAATGGAAGGCATCGGCCGTTGCAAGGACTGCCGCACGCTGTCTGAAACAGAGACCTGTGCCTTGTGCGCCAGCACCAGTCGAGATGATACCGCGCTGTGTGTGGTGGAAAGCCCCATGGATGTTGAAGCACTGGAACAGGCGACCGATTTTCGCGGCCGCTATTTTGTGTTGATGGGCCACCTGTCGCCGCTTGACGGTATTGGTCCACAGCAACTGGGACTGGACCGGCTCGGGGAACGATTTGCCAACGGTGGGCTGACTGAAGTGATACTCGCGACCAACCCGACCGTGGAAGGTGAAGCGACTGCACAGTACATCAGTGAAATGGCGAGTGAGCAGGGTATACGCACCACGCGTATCGCGCATGGTGTGCCAATGGGCGGTGAGCTGGAGTATATAGATAGCGGAACCTTGTCCCATGCCTTCACCGGGCGTCGCGACCTGTCCTGAAAATCACGCCCTGGCCATTTGTCTATGTTAATCAAAAGGCCCTGTAACCTACTAATAATAAAAGGGATAACTATTCCATAAAACACGCCTTTCCGCCGGTTTTCTGACAGCAGACCCATGCAATATATTGGTATAAACTTTGTCCAATAAGCTGCCGATTGTGCAGACTGGACAGTAAGGGACAGGAAGCTATCGTGGATATTAGCCGGTTGCCGTCCGCGCCGTATGCGCGTCCGGTAACAGCCTCACAGAATACGGGTGCGCGCGTGGACGTGACGAGCGCTGCCGGAGCTGTGGGTGCGGCAGGTGAAGGACGACCGTCCCCGAGTGAACGGCCCGACCGCATTGTGCAGGGTGAGTTGCTCGACCGGCAACGCGATAACTACCAGTCGACGCGCGCTTTCGTCAATGAACGCCGCCTTGACCAGTCACGTCCTGCCGGACAGCCCGGTCCTTCAGCCCTGCTTTCGCGTTCGGCAATCTTCCAGTACGCCAATAATACCCGTCCCGAATCTGTTGCCGACTTCACACAGGGTCGCAGCATCAATTTCTTCGTATAACGCAACGCCGATTCATTCGTCATACCGGCGAAAGCCGGTATCCATGTCGTTGATCCTCCTGCCGGCGGGCGTTACGCTTGTACAAAACCCTGAGCGAGGAAACTTTCATGTCAGACTGTCTGTTTTGCAAAATGATTGCCGGCGAGATCACACCGGACACAGTCTATGAAGATGACGATGTGCTGGCGTTTCGTGACATCAACCCACAGGCGCCGACCCATGTGCTGGTGGTTCCCAAACAGCACGTAGCCACGCTGAATGACCTGGATGACAGCAATGCCTCACTGGTAGGCAAGATGATGCTGGCAGCGGCATCGATCGCCAGGCAGGAAGGTTTTGCCGAGTCGGGGTATCGAACCGTCATGAATTGCAATGCCGATGGCGGCCAGACGGTGTTCCACATTCACCTGCATGTACTCGGTGGCCGGCGTATGCACTGGCCGCCGGGTTGAATCAACCTGGCGCTTTCATGGATTCGACCAATGCGCGGTAGTTTTCCAGGCGTTGCGGGTGAATGTCGCCACGGCGTGCGGCGTCGGCGATGGCGCAACCGGGTTCGCTGACATGCCGGCAGTTGTGAAAACGGCACTGGCCGATCCAGGGCGCAAATTCCCGAAAGCCGTGTGCCAGTTTTTCCGCCTCGACCTGGCACAGGGTGAAATCGCGCACTCCCGGCGAGTCAATCAGGTCACCGCCATCGGCAAGGTGGTACAGCGTGGCTACCGTCGTGGTATGACGGCCAAGCCCGGTAACCTGGGACAGGTTGCCGACGCGGATATCCAGGTCGGGCAGCAAGGCCTGCACCAGTGATGATTTTCCTACGCCGGACTGGCCCACCAGGATGCTGGTATGGGTTTTCAGTGCGGCGTACAGGTCCTTCATCCCGTCGGTGGTGCGGGTGCTGGTAAACAACAGGGTGTAGCCAATTTCGCGGTAGAGCGACAGGCGCTGTTCCAGCCGCTGCCGGCTTTCGTCGTCCAGCAGGTCGCACTTGTTGACGACGATAAGCGGTGTGGTATCGATCAGTTCAGCCGCCGCCAGGTAGCGATCCAGCATCCCGTATTCAAAACTGGGCTTGCTGGCGATGACGACCACGATCTGGTCCATGTTGGCTGCGACCGGGCGCGGCCGGCCATTGTGATCCGGGCGTACCAGGGTGCTGTGGCGTTCCAGTACCCGGGTGATCACGCCTTCGCGCGGGTTGCTGCTGGTCCACAGTACCCGGTCGCCACACACGGTTCGGGGCAGACGCTTGCGGGTGACGCAGCGGATGATGTCGCCCGTTTCACTTTCTACCAGGCTGGCTTGCCCGTAGTGGGCGAGTACCCGCCCGGGCGCACCCTGAACGTCAGGCGACTTTGGCGACGGGCGTGATGATCTGGGTCGGCGGCTGGCCAAGCGGGCAGGTACTACGTCAGTGTTCCGGGTTCAGCGCATCGATCTTTGATGCACAGATAAAGTCGTTCTCTGACAGTCCACCCACCGAGTGGGTACTGTAGTGCACGACACAACGGTTGTAGCCCACTTCGAGGTCCGGGTGGTGATCCTCACGGTGGGCCACCCAGGCCAGTGCATTGACGAAGGCGATGGTCCGGTAATAGTTCTTGAAACGGAAACAGCGTTGTATCGCCAGGCCCTTGTCATCGACAGACCAGTCGTCATGCAGTTGTGACAACAGGGCGCTGATTTCGTCTTCTTCAAGGAGGCGTGTTTCCCGCTGACAGTGCTGTTCATGCAGGGGCTGTGTCATGACGTGCGCCTACTTGAACTTGTAGAACGTTTCATCGAGGTATTGCACAACATCATTGATATCCTCGTCAGACCATTGTGCCCCGACATTTTGATGGCAGCGGTTGACCTGTTTTGTCAGGGCGTCCCGGTTGCTTATAAAATGTTTGGGCCGGGTGTAGACACTGGTGTCGTGACATTTCATGCATTGTGCATCGTGCAGTTTTTTGCCTTTGGCGCTGTCTGCCAGGGCGTTGCCCGTAGTGAGTGCAAGCAGCAAGCCTGCCGTGATAATAGTCTTCATTATACTTTCTCCTCTAGCCCGTCTTGCCGGACAGGTGCGCTACGCGTACCGGCGCCGGCGGATGTGAGTCATAGAACGCCGAATACAAAGGATCCGGCGTGAGTGTGCTGGCATTCTCCTTGTACATTTTGACCAGCGCATGAACCAGGTCGCTGGCATTGGCCTGCTGGGCCGCATAGTCATCGGCTTCAAACTCGTGCTTGCGCGAGAACCATGATGACAGCGGTTGCATAAAGATCGTGAACACCGGGGCGACCATCATGAACAGCAGCAGGGCGAGTGCATTGGATTGCGTTTGCACGCCAAGCCCCTGGTAGAACCAGGGCTGTTGAATCAGCCAGCCCAGCAAGGCCAGTCCTGCCAGCGTCGTCAACATCATGGTGACGATGCGTTTCTGTACGTGTTTGCGTTTGAAGTGTCCCAGCTCGTGGGCCAGTACCGCCTCGATTTCATCGGTATCCAGCGTTTCCAGCAAGGTATCGAAAAAGACAATGCGCTTGTTCTGTCCCATGCCGGTGAAGTAGGCATTGCCGTGTCCGGAGCGTCGTGAACCGTCCATCACGTAGATGCCCCTGCTTTTGAAACCACAACGGTCGAGCAGGGACTGAATACGTTGTTGCAGGTTTTCGTCATCGAGCAGGGTGAATTTGTTGAACAGGGGGGCGATGACGGCCGGATAGGCCCATAGCATCGTCAGACTGAAAGCGGTCCACAACAACCACAGCCACACCCACCACAGCTGACCGGACTCCTGCATCAGCCACAGGGCGGCCCAGCCCAGTGGAACGCCGAGTACCAGCATCAGCAGGGTTTGCTTGAGCATGTCAGTCAGCCAGGTACGGGCCGTCGTCTTGTTGAAACCAAAACGCTCTTCCAGGACAAAGGTGTGATAGAGCGAAAACGGCAGATCCAGCACGGCCATGATCATAAAGGCGCTGACCATCAGGGCAACCCCGGTAGGGACGGGGGGCCAGCCTGCACTCTGCCAGAGTGTACTGAGCCATTGCAGCCCGCCGCCCAGTGTCCAGCCGAGCAGCAACAGGCAGCCCCATACCAGTTCCAGGCGCCCGAGGCGGGTATTGGCCAGCGTATAGTCGGCGGCCTTCTGGTGGGCGTCCAGCGGGATGTTGTCGGCGAAAGCATCCGGTACCCGGTCACGGTTGCGGCTGACCGCGTTTATCTGGCGTTGCGCCAGCCACAATTTGACCACCAGGGCGGCAGCGAGGGCGAATAGAAAGATCCAGCTGAAAGTATTCATGGGTTAAGCGTTCATTATGATTTCAGGATCACTCAAGGTTAGCCTTTGCTACAATACAGCACAACCTCAAGGAGTCTCCGGAATGTCTGACCGTAAAACCAATCTCATCTGGATCGATCTGGAAATGACCGGCCTGGATACCTTCAATGACCGGATTATCGAAATTGCCACGATTGTGACCGATTCGCAGCTGGAAATCATCGCCGAGGGACCCATGCTGGCGATTCACCAGCCGGATGAGATTATGGATGCCATGGATGAATGGAATACCCGTCAACACGGCAAGTCCGGTCTCACCCAACGCGTCAGGGACAGCACGCTGACGGTGCAGGATGTCGAACGCGCCACACTCGAGTTTCTGGCACAGCATGTCGACAAGGGGGTATCACCCATGTGCGGTAATTCGATCTGTCAGGACCGCCGCTTCATGGCGCGCCTGATGCCGGAGCTGGAAGCCTACTTCCACTACCGCAACCTGGATGTCAGCACCCTCAAGGAGCTGGGCAAGCGTTGGGCGCCGCAGGTGACCAGTGGTTTCAAAAAGGATTCCGCGCACCTGGCCATGGACGATACCCGCGATTCAATCAATGAGCTCAAGTATTACCGGGAGCACCTGTTCCGGCGTTTTGACTGAGGCCGCCCCTCATTCAACCGGCGTATCGGACCGGTTCCCCCAGTCAGACCAGGCGCCCGGGTAACCCTTTACCCGTGTGTAACCCAGTGACTTGAGCATGATGTAGGCATGTGATGAGCGGTGGTGCGACTGGCAGTAGCACAACACCTCCTTGTCGGGTGTGACGCCGCGCTGTTCGAGCAGGGCGCGCAGTTCCGCTTCCGGTTTGAAGCGCAGGTTGCGGTCCTGGTCCATGGTGTCGATCCAGTTCAGCAGTTGCGCGCCGGGGATATGTCCGCCGCGCGCCGCCAGTTTTTTCGCCCCGGTGAATTCTTGCGGCGTGCGGCTGTCCAGCGGGATGAAGTCCGTGTTGCCGAGGCGCTCGAGGATATAG
>JALWRY010000251.1 GCA_027080445.1 Thiohalobacter sp.
GAAGTCCATGCCTTCCTGGACGATGAGCTGGTGATGTTTGCCAGCGTGGAACACCCACTGGCCAGGGAAAAAAATATTCCTTTCGAACGACTGGCGGAGGAACCGCTGCTGATGCGCGAACCCGGTTCCGGGATACGCATGTCACTGGAAGCGATTATGAAGGAAAAAGGGGTCATGATCCCTGCCTACCTGGAACTGGGTAGTGGCGAGGCGATAAAACAGGGTGTCATGGCCGGGATCGGCATTGGTATGTTATCGACACACAGCCTGAACCTGGAACTGGATACCGGTCGAATTGCGATTCTCGACGTGAAAGACATGGAACTGCGGCGCCAATGGCACGCGGTTCATCTGCGCGGCAAACAACTTGGCCTTGCCGCGCAGAAATTCATTGATTTTCTGCAGACCAGCGACGTCCTGAAGCTCAAGCGGCAGAAATGGAAAACCGCAGGTTCCTGAAGCAACTCGACCTTGCCGTAGTGCCGGTGTCTCCGTCGACTACCTAATGACCGGCTGAAGCCTTCTTTTCCACCTCAACCAGTTTCCTGGCGGAAAGCTCAACTTCGGCACGCCGGTTAGGCGCCAGGCATGTGATCAGCGCCTGCCCATGCCGGCCTTCACAGCTGACCACCGGGTCGGCTTCACCCACGCCACTGGTCTCGATAAAACCGGGAACTACGCCCTGCGAAACCAGGTAGTCGCGCACGGCGCCGGCGCGCTTTTGTGACAGTCTGAGGTTATAGCTGTCGCTTCCAATTTCATCCGCGTGACCGGTAATGTGAATCTTTTCATCCTGAAGGTCGGTCGCGGTGAGACTGCCAAGCACGGCGTTAAGCCTTGTCTTGCCGTCATCGCTCAGTTCTGCACTGTCGAAAGCAAACAGGGCTTCCGCATTCAGGCGTACCGGCTTGAACGCTTTCACCATGACCACTTCAACCGCAGCCAGCTTTGCCGCTTCGCGGGCCGCGACAACGGCCGGTTCACACTCAACGACGGCCACTTCCTCTGACCAGCGGGTGGTGTGCAGGCAATCACTGAAACCGGTGCGAATAATGGAATTGGAACTGTCCTCGGCATAACCCACGGCAGCATGAACCAGGCCGCTGGCAAGGCCCAGGCTGGCCACCAGCAGAACGCGTGTTGTATTTTTCATTTTATTCCTCCGAACACTGCATTTATTGTTATTCCCCGACACCGTGAGGCGGGGGATTAATCTGTTCGAGGACTATTTTCCAGCAGATAGCCGGCCGGCGCAATGACCAGAATGCGGTTTCAGCCAGCCACGGTCCCGCAGTGACTCAGGCTCAGACGCGGGGGATTGGTTGAGAACACAAACGGCGCCGCTTTTTCCAGTGCGCTCAAACCCAGCAACATACGGGTATTATGAGGAAAAACAGCAGCTTCGACGTCATGCAGCACACAATCTTCACCCAGCACCAGCCGTTTGATCCGGTACAGTGGAAGCCTCATTTCGCTGCCATCGGCCATCACACCGGTTAATTCACCAACTGGCACAGCATTTTCAGCCTCGACCAGTAACCGCAGGGTTTGCTCATTGATGGTCGTGTAGCCCGCCCCGGTATCCACCATAAATTCAACTTCACCACTGCCCAGCATACTGGCCTGCACATAATAGGTCGCCAGCCGCTTCTGGTTCATTGGAATGACCTTGTACGCATCCGCAAACACGCTACCGGCCAGCAACAGGCCAAGTAATCCACAAAGTCCTTTTGATCGTGATAAAAGCATGGCAACTCCGCCAGGGTGACAAATTTCTGTCGTAACCTGTCAGCGGCAAATTCGCCACGAGGTTGATACCTCATCGTGATACTCGACACCGGAGAGCGCCTGGCTGAGTGGCCAGCCAGGCAACATCAACCGCCCACGGTAAAATTATATCCTTTAATTACATGAAGTTATAAAAATCCCTGTCCGCAGGCAGGTCTGTCTGTAAAAACCATCGCTGGTGATATCACAAAACATGGCGCACCCAACCGGCCAGGATCACGGCCAAACCTTGCGCTGGCAAGCAAATTGCAGTTCAGGTGGTATTTGATGAACCGGCTGCAACCGGCTGACAGGAAACCAAGAGAATTCACTATGCGAATTGAAAAAATTTCAGTCAAGGCATTGATCACCGGCGTCCTGCTGCTCATAGGCGCCATTGTTGTCAGCATCTCGTTCATCTCGGAAAAGGCTTACCGGGAAGCGGCCGCCGACGCCCAGATCACCACGCTAACGCGCATTCTCGACGTGGCCAGCCAGGCAGCGCTGGCACAGATGGAAACCAGCGCCGACCACCTGGCCAGTGCCGCGAGCAAAGCTTTTTTACGCCAGCCGGGTCTCGCCAGTTACCTGGCTGAAGCACCGGCCGGCACGGCAAACCCTGTCCTGGCCAAACTGTTGCACGCACCACTCGACACCGACCTGCCGCAACTCCACCTGGTTTCGACACACCTGTATAACAGTCGCAAACAGCTACTGATGTCCGCCGGCGATGACACCGGCGCTGACAGCCCGATTCTGCAACAGGAAAGTACTGAACCCGCCGTACAGGGGTTCTGGCTGGACGGTGATCTGCCACGCTATTCGGTCATACGCCCTGTTGGCGCCAACAGCGGCAAGGGCTACCTGGAGCTGCGTTTTGACCCGGTCTACGCCCTGCAATCCATCTCAACCGTGACCGGCCTGCCACTACATATCAGCAGCATCAGTGGTAATACACTTTTCCAGGACGAGAATTGGGATACACCCACCGAAACACGGCCCGAAGTCACCTACCTGGTCAAGCAGGGCGAAGGTCCCCTGCTGGCAAAACTGGCGGTACTCGACGATCTCTCTGCACTTTACCAGGACACGCGCGAAAAACGTGACGCCACCACCGGGCTGTTTGCCGTACTGGTCGGTATTGCACTGCTTGCCGCTATCCTGGTGCTCAACCGCTTCCTGTTCCGTCCATTGAACACTATGACGGAAGACATACACCGTGTAGCCAGTGGTGACACGGGTATACAGATCAACACGCATGCGGTGAAAGAATTTCATCGCCTGGCCAATGCCTTTAATGCCACCAACCGCAAGATGGAAGACATTGTCGAACGCGAACGCCAGGCTTCTGAAGATATCAAGGGAAAGGTGGAACTGATTCAGGAAGTCGTCGCCATGGCGGCCGAGGGCGACCTGACCGGCCAGATCATGGTGTACCGCGACCAGGATATTATTTCCGAGCTGGCGGCGGGTATTCAACAGATGCTCGACAGCCTCAACTCACTGGTTGCGCGTATTCAGCAGTCCGGCGTACAGGTAACCTCGTCTGCCACAGAAATTGCGGCAACGGCAAAACAACAGGAAGCTACGGTTACCGAACAGGCCGCAACCACTAACGAAATCAAGGCGACTGTGACAGAAATTACCGCGACCTCAAAGGAACTGGTCAAGACCATGAGCGAGGTCACCGAGGTGGCCTGGAAGACTTCCGAGAATGCCAACGCCGGACGCTCTTCACTGCAACGCATGGAGTCGACCATGCACCAGATGAAGGACGCGACTGATTCGATCGGCTCCAAGCTGGCGGTGCTCAGTGAAAAGGCCGGCAACATCAACACCGTGGTCACGACCATCAACCGGGTGGCCGATCAGACCAACCTGTTGTCGCTGAATGCGGCGATCGAGGCGGAAAAAGCCGGTGAATATGGCGTGGGTTTTGCCGTCGTGGCGACCGAGATCCGCCGCCTGGCGGACCAGACGGCGGTTGCCACCTGGGATATCGAACAGATGGTCAAGGAGATGCAGTCGGCGGTTTCCGCCGGTGTCATGGGCATGGAGAAATTTTCCGAGGAAGTGCGCCGTGGCGTCGACGATGTACGCCAGGTAGGTTCGCAACTGGCCAATGTCATCGAACAGGTCGAGACCCTGATCCCGCGCTTTGAAGAAGTCAACGAAGGCATGATCTCGCAGTCACAGGGTGGTAACCAGATCCGTGACGCCATTGTGCAGTTGAGTGAATCCGCACAACAAACCGCCGACTCGCTACGGCAATCCAACGGCGCCATTATGCAGCTTAACGAAGCCGCACAGCGACTCCAGGAAGGCGCTTCCCACTTCCGGGTCAACTCCTGAGGCCATACGGATGCTGATGCTGTTATTCCGGTTGGGTAACAGTCGCTACGCGGTGCCGGCCCGCGAGGTGGTGGAAATTACCTCGATGGTTGAACTGGAAGTCTTGCCCAAAACACCCGACTATGTCGCCGGCCTGTTCAACTACCACGGACAGCATGTACCGGTACTCGACCTGTGCAGACTGCTGAACGGCAAGCCCTGCAGCAATCGTATGACAACACGCATGATCATCGTTGAATTCCCGCTGGCGGCGGGCGGAACGCGAACCCTGGGTCTGTTGGCCGAACAGGTCACCGAAACCCTGCAACTCGACGAACAGGCATTTACCGATACCGGCATCGCGATCCCTGATGCACCCTTTATCGGGCATGCCGCGCATACCGATCAGGGTCTGGTACAGCAACTGTCTGTTACCAGGCTGGTGCCACCCGAGGTACAGGCGCAACTTTACCCGGCCGAGGCGGGTTGACATGCCATTGGGCGCCATTGAAAAGATACTGAAGGACCGTATGGGCTTGCACAGTTCCACCGTCGGTTCGGGTACGATCCTGCATGCCGTGGAGCAGCGTATGCGTGATTGTGACATCACGGATATCGCTGACTACGGGTGTGTACTGCAACATTCCGAAACCGAACTGGATGCCCTGATCGATACGGTCATCATCCCCGAGACCTGGTTTTTTCGCGACACCAACCCGTTCGAGGCACTCAGCCAGTGGTTACAGAAAGAATGGCTGGCCAGACATGCCAGCGAAACCCTGCGCCTGCTCAGTGTACCCTGCTCCAGCGGTGAAGAGGCCTACACGCTTGCCATGTGCCTCTCGGACACCGGCATTTCTTCTCGCCATGCACACATCGACGCTATTGACATCAGCAGCGTGAACATCGACAAGGCCCACAAGGGTGAATACGGCAGAAACTCCTTTCGTGGAAACAATCTTGCGTACCGGGACAGACACTTCAACGCTATCGACGCGCGTTATCGTGTGAATAACAACATTCGTGAATACGTCAGTTTTGAACAGGTCAATATGCTCGATCAAAGTTTCACCACGGCACGTTCACCCTACCATGTCATTTTCTGCCGCAACCTGCTGATCTATTTCGACCGCGAAACACAGGACCACGCCATTGATCGCCTGGAGACCCTGCTGACCCGCGACGGGTTGCTTTTTCTCGGCCATTCGGAAACCGGCCTGTTGCTGAACCGTGACTTTACGCCCCTGGATAACCCGCGCTGTTTCGGATTTCGACGCGGCAGGGATGTCGCTGCCAGAAAAAAAGTGCCGGCGCCGTCCCTGCCGGGACGCCGCAAGTTACAACGGAACTCTCACACAGCCACGTCAGCGGAAAAACCCGTACCATTGCCGTTTTCCGATGTCTTGCCCGTCAAGCCTGTAACAGCTGCTGAAAAACAACCCGACCCGCACGGCGACCTGCTACAACAGGCCTTCCGTCTTGCGGA
>JALWRY010000252.1 GCA_027080445.1 Thiohalobacter sp.
TCTGGAAATGACTGCGTTCAAGTACATCCAGGCGGGTATATTCAGGCCCGGCAATCAGGTACGCCATGTAGGAGAAGTCAAAAAAACGTGCCGCCTGTTCCTCCATCAGATTGACCACGGACGCCGGATCCCGTGTCTCGTAGCCCGGACTCATGTCCTGCAACCAGTACAGGCCGGATTCCATCATGTCGATGGCATTGGGCAGGGAACGGCGCACCGGCACCTCGCCGGGGCTGGTAAACCCATAGGCTGATGCTTTCAGCGGCATGAACAGGGCCGCCAGCAAGATGCCGGTAAACAGGACTGTGTGGTCGTACCGCCAGCGTTGCATCCTGGCTTCTCAGGCGGGTTCCTCACGCGGAATGACCTCGCCACTGATAGCCGGCGGGTTTGTTTCCTCTTCCACGACTTCAACACCGGGACGTTTGCCGGAAGGATCGGTAAAGCGGTCATTCAGGGTCTGGACCAGCCGATTGGCGTCACCGACAATCTGCTTCAGCATCCGGCGGCTGCGCCCTGACCAGCCGGCAGGATCCGGCTCGAAAACACTCCGCCAGGCCCGGGTGTTGCGTCGAAATGCGCGTGTCAGACGCTCGGCCTCTTCACCTGAATACTGTCCTTGTATCTTTTTGATAACCCTGGCTGCCGCCTGTCGACGTAGACGAAAATGCATAAAGGATGCCACCACGGCCAACAACACGCCTGCGCCCGTTAACAGCACCGGATTGGCAAAAATCGTGTGCAGGTTGCTGTCTACCACCGTCACCACCGACGGGGGCAGAAAACGACTGCCGATAGCCAGTATACCCGCCAGCAACAACCAGACCCCGTCCCGAACCAGTACCTGTCGACGCCACTCTCCAACAAGTTTACGCAGCTGCGGGACATAGTAACTCTCGATGTCCCGGGCGCGCTTCTCCAGTGCACCGACAATCCGGTAGGCACGCTCTACCGTGACGCGTTCAATACGGCTGAGGATTTCACTCAGGTCCTGGTCGCGTTTCCATTCGAAACGTCGTCGGAGTGATTCGTTTTCGATGGGGATCGCGGCTTCAGGATCGTAGATTGTGTAAAAGCGCCCGGCAGTCAGACCCTCCCTGGCCATGGCCCGCTGCCATGCGCCTACCACTTCTTCGGGATTATCTTCACGTGCAGTGGTATCGATCTGGTTGAGAATATAAAGAAACTTGCTGCTGTCCGCGCGGTCTTTGGTCGCACCCACCAGGTGCGCGAGCGTATCACTCATGGCGCCGGGTTCCGGGTGGCGCGCATCAAAGAATACCAGCACCAGGTCTGACAGGTCGATAATATGGTTGGTCAGGCGGAGTGTAGCGGAACGCTGCTCGTCGGCATCGAAACCGGGGGAATCGATCAGGATACGGCCCTTCAGATTTTCACTGTGACAGGTTTTTAGCTGCAGGTAGGCATCGATACGGCGGCCCTGCCCTGATTCGACCTTATCCAGCTCGTCACTGGTCTGGTAAAACGGGAAACGTGGATCCGCATCCAGCGCCAGTCCGGGTAATGTCCGCACATCTTTATCACCGCCGTAACAGATCACGGTAAACTTGTCATCGACAGCCTGGTTGCCGGTATCCTGTAGCGGGTAGGACAGGTACTGGTTGATGAAAGTCGATTTACCTGATGAGAAGGTACCCAGCACCGAAACCAGCGGCCACCAGGGTATCTGTGTGGCATAGGACTCACTGGTGTCCAGCAGGCCCATGGCATAACCGATGCGTGACAACTTGCGAAAACCGTTCACCGCCGAGACGAGAATCGGATTTTCTTCCTTAAGGTGTAACTCCAGGCTCTTCAGCCGTTTTCTGATTGTTTTGTCCGGTCGTGGCATATCTGTTCACTCGGTAACGGGATCACCAGGGCATGAAACTGTTCATGAAACGCATCGGCCCCGATACATTTTCAATATTGCGGCCCATGAGCCGCGTGTCATAGCGCATGTAGTGCATGGTGTACGCCATGGCGTCGACCGATTTATTCATATCGTGCATGGTCACGACAATAGCGCCCATCTCTGCATTCTGTTCCTTGATGTCACTGCTCATCTGTTTCATGTAGCCGGTAATCTTTACCAGGTTCCTGGCGACGGTATTCATATTGTTAGTGGTCGATGAAAAGTTCTTGTTGATATTGACCATACTGGTCTGGATATCAGCCATCTGGTAGGTGATCTTGTTAATATCACCGGTCAGCTGGTAGATCAGGAAAAATCCGTAAGCCGCCAGGATAATAAACGCCAGCATGCTCGGGTACACGACCAGCTCCCAGCGTCTTGCACTGGCCTCAAAGCTTCGCGCAAACTGGCTCATGTACTGGGCCATGTCATTGGCGACCCTGTCTTCCGCTTCCAGCGCGACTTCCTCGACGACGTCTTTACTTCCGTTCGGGCCGGACGACGATTCCACGGGCTTGTCACCAGACATTCAGCACCATCCTGATAAGCTTGTCATCACAAGTATCTTTCAGCTACTTGCTTGCTGCAGTTGTAACGCGAGTTCCTGCGCACGGGGGGCATCCAGTCGATACAGGATGTCCAGCATCTGTTGTGCACGTTCATGTTTATCCTGACGAATAAGGAGTTCTATACAGCGGGAATAAGCGTAAGCGGCCGGTTCACGTTGCTGAAGGTTAAAGTAAAAATCACCTATTTCACCCCATACATCAGGATTTTCCGGGTAGCTGTCACCGAGCTCCCGGTAAGCGGCCTCTGCGGCCTGTATGTTCCGCTGCCAGAAAAACTGCCTGGCTTTCTGCAAAAGCTTTTTTTCTGCAGTACCCGTCGCTGTGGTGTCTGCCTGAACGTCAGATTTCCGGGATACAGGTTTTGCGGTCCTGTCGGTGGGAGTAGCAGTAAGCGTCTTTCCGGTTTCAGACTTTGCCACTGCTGCACCAGCCGCTGGCCCGTGGACGGGACTGGACGGTGACGGTGATACGGGCTCATGCTCCGGTCTGTATTTGACCTTGTGGTCCGGTGCAACCGGTTGCGCCTGCACGACCTTATCTGGCAAGACCCTGTCCTGGCTCGAGGTTTTTGCAAGGGGATGCTCTGCAGGACTCAGCGGTTTTTTCTCCCCCTGTATCGGTGGCAGTTTGTCTGCCGCCTGATTCGACGACTGGGCAACCGCCGGTTCCACGCCTGGCCCCGGTGGCAGTGCAAATTTCTCAACCGTCCTGTCTTTTTTCTCTTCCCGGCTCTTCATGCCTGCGACAGTCGCAACCGGGGTTTGCTGGTTGTGCTTTTCGGGTTTTTCGACGACCGGTTTGGGTAACGCCTTGTCCGGTTTGTGATCCCTGGCCGTCTGATGCTGAACGGCCTTTTCTTGCACGTTCAGCCAGGGTAAAGACCATTCGTCACGCCGGATATAGGCAAAAACGGCTGCCGCAATCAGTGCGATCAGCAAACTGTGACTCAGAATTTTCTGTATCAGTCTCATCATTGCCTGCCTGCTATTCAGTTATTCCTGTCTATTACTGTCAACCTGCCGGTAGCCATCCGGCACCTGGAATAATGCTTCCGGCTGTTTTCCAACTCGTATATCTCTGATCTCTCTTACGTAGCCACCCGGTAATTCCTCGCGCACGGCAATACCCAATAACGGGTCGTACCATTGCACAGCAACCTCCTTTTTGCCATCCGGATGCACTGTCGTTCTCTGCCAGCGTTCTGTTTTCTCACCATCAATATCCTCGATGCCCAATAGTTTCATTTCCGATATCGAGCCATCCGGCCATACATCACGCAAGGACATCAGCCGCTCATCATCGATCCAGTGCAGGCTGTGCAGCGTCGTCCCCTGTCGCTTGAGCGTCACTTCCCAGTGGGATACCGGACGACCGTACATTGTCTCGTCGCCAAGTTTTTTACACTTGCCTTCAGGCATGACCGAGCAGGGATTACTTTCCCCGGGTGGCAATATCGGGTTCACCACCTGCCCTGGCGGGAAATCACGTTGCATGTAAATCTTTTGTTCCGGAACCAGTAACAGAAGACGCTGGTTTTCCATATCGTATATTTCAACGATCTCCAGCCCGCCTTTCCGGTATTCCAGACGAACCTTGTTGTCACCGACAAACAACTTCGCTTTTCTTGTCCTGCCATCAGGTGCTGACTGTACCGTCCTGCCGGAAAACTGCACATTGGATGACTTGTGACTACCTGCAAAGGCGACTGTCCAACACCCGGTAAACAGTATCAGTCCTGCAATCCAGTACTTCACGAAACGGATGCCTCATCCATGTTCAGTTTATCGGGTTTACGGACCTGTACCCGTGTACAGGTCCGAACCCTTCAGACTCGCCTATTTTCCCTTTTGCCGGGGAGGTGCAGCCTGGGCCGGTGGAGGTCCATACGGGCCACCATAGCCATAAGGTGCAGCGCCATACGGGGCAGGCCCGCCATAGGGTGCGCCACCGTAGGGTGCGGCGCCATACGGTGCGCCATACGGTGCGCCATACGGTGCGCCATATCCACCATAGGGTGCATAACCGCCATAGTTGTTGCCATAACCGCGCCCGTAATAGTCGTTATAACCACGACCATAGCCACGGCCGGAGCCTCGTCCGGTGAAGTTCATGCTGAAGTCGCCGTTGCCGAGCATATCACCCAGCCCGTTTCCGTTACCCCAGCCATTATTGCCCCAGCCATTATTCCAGGGACCACCGCCCCAGCCATTGTTCCAGGGACCACCGCCCCAGCCGGGGCCATTCCACCAGGCGTGAGCGGACGCCATGGGAAGCGCCGTTACACCTGCCAGCATTGCCGCAAGTACTGTCTTCTTTACGTTGATCATTTCGGTATCCTCCGATCTGAACGTGTGAATAGCGACACGGACCATCCGCGTCACCCGTTGCTCCCCTTGTTTAATTGAATGCTACGAAAAACGAGGGGAACAACGTTCTTCGCGAGCCTTTCCAGATTCCATAACAATGGATTCTGCATTTCTCTCAACTACCAGTAGCCCGGCCAGCCACCAGGGGGGCCTGGCCAGCCTGGACCATAGACGGGGCCCGGCATAGCGTATGGACTTGCACCGTAGTACCCCGGGTAAGCACCTCCATAGAGAGGGGTCTGTCTGTTGCTGTCAAAACTGCTGCCCGACAAACGATCATATGGGGCCACTGGGCGGTAACGCGGCGTTGGCTGACGGTCAGCAGCATTACCTGACGCCTGGGGTTCCAGAGGCCGGTAACGGTTAGCCGGTGGGGGCTGCACATACTGCGGTGGCAACTCCGGCCGGGGCTGGCCCCACGACCTGACACTGTGCTGGTCCTGGCCATGACTGCGGGGTCGGGCCGGCACGGCCCACGGGTTGCTCCCATCGGTCGTCGCAGGCCAGGCTTGCTGAACCGGGGGTGGCGTAACAGGCGACTGCGTTTGTCGTGACGGCCACTGCGAAGCCGGAATTTGTACAACAATTGTCCGGGGCGGCGCCGGCGCCTGATGATCAACTTGTTGCTTTGGTTTGTCATCACTGCATCCACTCAACACCAGCATAACCAGTACCGCTAATACGCTACCTGTTACCCTGTAACACTGTAGTTCGGTAGTCGTCATACGCACACATTCCGGGCGTCTTCACCGAGCTCCCTGGTACCCACCTGCCGCAGGAGCCGGATAGGGAGGGTAATAGGGACGCCGCGGGGCGCCGTAATACCCGTAAGGTGGCGGTGGCGGGTAGCCGTAACCACGTGGCGGGTAACCATACGCAGGCGGCGCAGCAGGCGCCGGCGGTGCGGTAGTTCGTGTCCCGGATTGTGGCGCCGACGGTGCGGCCTGTGTCCTGGCCTGTCGTGCCGGGGTATCACCCTGGGGACGGTAATGCGAACGTGAGTTGGCCCAGTGATCCTGGTCGGCCTGGATCTGCTGCATCTGTTTTTCCTGCTCTGCTTTCTGCTGCTTCCAGCGCTTTTCCTGTTCCGCTTTCTGTTGTTCCCAAAGCCGTTGCTGTTCTGCATCTTCTCTTGCCCAGCGTTTTTGGACATCTTCCGGCGTTTGCATTTTCGGCGCTGCAGGCACCTGGACATTTCCGAATGACCTGTTAAGGCGCGCTTCATCCTCTTTTTCCATCGCGTCCATACGTTTCTGCATCTCCTTGACGCGCTTGTTCATTTCAGCTTCGCGTTGCTTGTAATACTGTTCCATCTGTTTACGATGTGCTTCCTGCTGCGCATTAAATTGTTGGCGCGTCAATGAACCACGCTCATTCGCATTGGAAAAATCGGCCGGGTAAGGTGGGGGCATATGATTGCCAGCACGTTCAAGATCCGGGTCTGGCCTGAATGTCATTCCACCCGGTGTAGCGTTATAAGGCCCCGGGGGTGGCGGTGCCACCGACCTGTTGCCCTGCACAACCTGCCCGGCATTTGCCACAGAACCCAGCATCACCAGTCCGGGAACCGATACCGCCAGAAGAAGTTGTTTAAGTTTGCTAATCACGTTATCTCCTCCATGCCCATACGCATGCTTCAATCACGACACAATCGAACCTTTTTCTGCCTCGTCTTCCTCTTCCAAACGTTCCTCAAGCGCTTCACAACTATGTCGCTTGAAATGTTTTTCTGCGCTGATACAACCTAAGGGAATAACCAGCATGGTAAACGGTGTTGCCACACCGGCGCCAAACATCAGGGCCACAGCCATACCCTGGAAAATGGGATCGAATACAATGGCCCAGGCACCTATGATTACTGTCAACGATGTAATGACAATGGGACGTAAACGGGTTCGTCCAGCCGCCACGGCGGCTTCCCGAATATCCTTGCCCATTTCCACTTCATTTTTCACAAATTCAACGATAAGAATGGAGTTACGCACAACAATACCAGCCAGCGCGATGAAACCAATCATTGAAGTCGCCGTGAAATCCGCCCCCATAATCCAGTGGCCTGATATCACACCAATCAAGGTCAGCGGGATAGGCGCCATAATCAGGCCTGCCAGGGTGTAGTCATGGAATTCCAGCACGATCAGGCCGTAAATAAGAACCAGTGCAGCCATAAATGCCAGACCCATATCACGGAAGGTTTCGTAGGTTACTGTCCACTCACCACTCCATTCAAAGCCTGAGTGCAAATCATTATCCGGTGGACCGATCAACCCCATTGGCATACCGGTAACCTTGACGCCATCCGGTGCTGTGTAGTTATCCAGCATATCCTCAACATCGAACATGCCGTAGATAGGCGCGCCGAATTTTCCAACCATGGTGCCGATCACGTACTCAACCGAACGCAGGTCCTTGTGGTAAATATATTGATCGGCATACTGCTGTACAAAGTGTCCAAGTTCAGAAAGCGGGACAGTATTACCACCGTTTGTGGGAATAGGCAGATTAGACAGGCGATTTACTTGTGACCGTACTTTCAGTGGTACCTGCATGACGATATAGGTCGGCTCAAGAGGCGCCGCGAGTTTTACATCACCCAGTTTCTGTTTACCCATTGCCATCCCTACGTTGCGTGCAATCGTCGAGACAGAAACACCATTGCGCGCCGCCTTGTCGCGATCGACCTCGAATGCCCAGTAGGTGTAGGGATCTGACATATAACTGTCGACATCAACAATGCCAGGGGCTTTCTTGAACATATTTACCATGTCACGCGCAAACTGGTGACGGGTAGCGGTATCGGGTCCGTGTATTTCAGCGACAACCTGGGATAATACCGGCGGTCCCGGCGGCATTTCGACCACCTGCACACGGCCACCTGCTTTTTCGACAACCGGGGTTATCAGCGTACGCACTTCGTCGGCGATCTGGTGACTACTGCGTTTGCGCTCGTGCTTGCCCGTCAGCATAACCTGCAGGTCACCCTGCCAGGGTTCCTGGCGCAGATAATAATGACGCACCAGGCCGTTAAAATCGTAGGGCTGTGCCGTACCCGCATAACTCTGTATAGCTGTGGCTTCAGGAACTTTAGTGCGTATAATCTGTGTTAATCGTTCCAGCACATTAGCGGTTACAGGAAGCGCCGTACCTTCCGGCATGTTCAGTACCACGCTGAAGTTCGGTTTATTATCAAGAGGCAGTATCTTGACCTGGACTGTCTTGGTATAGAACAGCACACACGATGCTGCTGTCAGCCCGATCACACTGACCAGAAAGAGAACTCCAAGCGCACGGTTTTCGATCAGCTTCGTGATAACAGGGTCATAGATACCTGCGATTATCCTACGTGTGCGCTCCTCACGTTTTTCTGCTTTATCAAAAGCCTTACCGGACGGGCGTACTCGCAGGGTCAACCACGGAGTCATCATGAATGCCGCCAACAGTGAGAACAGCATGGCAACTGAACCGAGAATAGGTATTGGCAGCATATACGGCCCCATCAGGCCACGTACCACAGCCATGGGCAACAGGGCTGCAATAATCGTCATGGTTGCCAGGATGGTCGGGTTACCTACTTCACGGACAGCATCAATAGCGATCCCTACGGTACTGCGGCCTGCCAGCATCCATCGACGGTAAATATTTTCCACAACTACTGCCGCGTCATCGACCAGAATACCAATGGAAAAAATCATCGCGAACAAACTGACGCGATCAATCGTGAAGTGCATTACATAGGCTGAAAATATAGCCAACAGGATAACTATAGGAATAACGGTAATAACAACAAATGCGGCCCGCATGCCCAGCACGAGCAGACACAGGACGGCCACAGCACCGGCTGCTATGAACATGGCTTCGAGCAGATCATTAACCTTGTCATTTGCCGTCTTGCCATAATTCCTGGTGATACTGACACGTACATTGTCGGGTATCAGGCGTCCCTTCAACATATCTAACCGAGCCAGAATATCATTCGCTACCGACACACCATTGGTGCCATGTTTCTTTGCAATAGCAATGGTTACCGCCTGTTCGCCATTAGCCGGCGGGATATCCTTTGGCGCCGCCGGGCCGGTATAGTAAAGCACGATATGCTTCGCATCCTCCGGACCATCCGTGACTTTGGCGACATCACGCAGATAAACAGGCTTGTCCGCACGAGTCGCTACCACAAGGTCACCAACCTCACGGGCATTGTGCAAGAAATCACCTGTGTAGACGCTAAAACTGCGGTTGTAGGCTTCTACATCACCACTTAGTGAACGATCATTAGCTGCACGGATAACCTGACTCAATTGATCCATGGTAAGACCGTAACCAGCCAGTCTTTCCGGCAGTACATCAACCCGGACTTCCTCGGCCCGCCCACCAACAACAAAACCGACACTGGTATTGGGAACTTCCTGCAAACGTTGCAGTACATCGACACCCAGCGATCTCAAAGCTGCATCATCAACATCACTTGAAGACAATGTCACAGAAACAAGTGGCACGTCGTCGACGCTTTTTGGCTTCACCAACGGCATGGAAACACCCGGCGGGATCTTGTCGAGGTTGGATTGCAGTTTCTTTTGTACCTTGACAATAGACGGTCCCATCGGCTCACCGACGAAAAACCGAACCGTCACCAGCGCACGACCACGATCAGTCATTGAATAGACATGGCGCACACCCGGTATGGTACTCATGATACGTTCCAGTGGCCGGGTCGCAAGACTTGCAACCTGCTCAGCAGAGGCACCCGGATACTGCACAAAAATATCCACCATCGGAACGGATACCTGGGGATCTTCCTGGCGAGGTGTAAATACCAGTCCCAACAAGCCGACAAAAAGTGCTGCAGCAACCAGTAACGGTGTAATTGGTGAATCAATGAATGTACAGGCGAGTCTACCGGCAAGCCCAAGGTGCTGGTGTCCCTCAGCTTCCTGGCGATCTTTCAGCTCAAGAACTTCCGGATCTGATTCGGGCTGCTTGTTATTGTTTTCGATGTTATCCGTCATAGTGTATACACCAACACGGCCTATTCAGGCCGCTTGCTCCAGTCTGTTGAACCTGCTGCAGGTGGTACTGCGTAAATACGTTCACCAATCTTCAGCCCGGAGAGTACGGCTATCTGGTTTTTACTCACATAATTACCGACCCGTATCAGGCGGAGTTCCTTACGATTATCCGCTGTGGCAACATAAACAGCAGGCAAGCTGCCACGCCATAACACAGCAGTATCGGGAATCACCGGCACATCCTCGTTACTGGCGGATTGATCCGGCACCATAACTTCGGCATACATACCAGGACCACCCGGCACCCCGATGGGCAAGTCAAACTTGACGGTGACGGTATGGCGGACTGAATCGGCTGTCGGGAATATCTGTGCAACACGTGCATCGACACGCACGTTGCCGACATCGATCTTGACGGGCACCAGCATACCTTTCTTCAGACTGCCCATGAGCCTGACGGGTACATCCACCTGTACCTGCAGGTAGGTCAGATCAGCGTACTCGACCAGCGGCTGGCCAGGCTGCACTGTGTCACCCTTCTCCACCAGCTTCTTGATAATGACACCGTCGAAAGGCGCGAAGGAGCGTGTATCTCGCAGTTTGGCGTCAATCTGTTCAAGCTGTGATTGTGCTGCGGCCAGTTGGGCCTGTGTCTGACTCAGTTGTGTGCCGCGTGCATACAGGTTCGCACGTTCATCCACCCAGCGGTTGCCACCGTAATTGCCCGGCATAAAATTCTGCGCAAACGGCTGTGTGAACATCTGGTCGAACATCCCGGGAATACCCATGCCACCCGAACGCGAAATACTACGATCCTGCGGGGACCAGATTTCACGGTTATACTGGACACGGGCATTGGCAATCCGCGCCTGCGCGATGGCAATCTGGGACTGTACTTCACGACGTTTGGCCAGCAATTGCGCATCGTCGATGGCAACCAGGATGTCGCCTTTCTTGAACTTGTCACCCTCCGCGCCGGCGATAAGATCAACCCGTCCTGGAATTTGCGCCGTCAAGGTAACCTGCTTGTAAGCCACAACCGATCCGCCCAGCGTAACCGAACCGGCTGCATGACTGGCTTGTACTGTTACGATCTGATCAGAACCCGCTGAACCCTGCGCATTGGCAGGCGATACGGTCAGACCTGTAACAAGTAAAAGCAGCGTGATCGAGAAAATATTCGCAATGCTCGGACGAACACACGGACGTACCGGTAGATAGACTGGTGAAGCCACGGCTGTCTCCTCAGACACTGTATCTTGTGTAGTTGTCGCCCTGGCTCAAACGGTGTTGCAACCGTTTCCATACGGAGACAGGGCTTTATGTAACAGGGACTGGAGCAAAACCTGTACCAACCCGGCATGTCTATAATTTTACTGGCATTTTACGAATACACAGAAACACCTGTTGCATAACATAACTTCATGTGTCTTATTTTATTTATGCCTTTATTTATTGATATTTCTGGATTTCATTCAGCCAAAATATTCCCTGCAACACACCTGCAACACTTTCATAGATTGCAACAAAAAGTGTTGCAGTTTGACCCGAATCAACGTGATTAAGGGCACAGAAGTGCTATATTTACAGGTGCGTTGAGGAGAGACACAAGAAATTGCAAGGGGCAAACAAAAAATACGAGTGGGGCATACCACCTGATGAACGCACTGGAGCAATTCACGCCATTGATGGATGCGGTTATTTCGCATATTCACGATGGCGTCATACTGACAGACTATAAAGGCAAGGTACTCTTCCATAACCCTGCCGCCGATGAATTATTGGGATTTCCGCGATTCGATTCGGTGGCCGCGATCGAGAAATCGACCGGTTTCGACCTGCGGAAGTCACTGGCGCCTTCCGGAGACAGTGGTGTACAGGGCGGTCGCACTCTGATCAACAAACACCGTTTTGAACAGCGCATTACCCGTGACGGTAAAACGCGTTTCCTCGAAGTCAATTCTTCCATCGTACCGGTTCCCGGTGAACCGAGTCCCATTCACCTGATGGTGATGTCGGACATCACGGACAGACGTCGCCTGCAAGCCGTACTGAACGAAAATCGCATTTCGGGCCTGGTAACCCAGGATCCGCGCATGATAGAGATCTCGGTCATGATGGAACATATCGCACCGACCTGTGCCTCCGTGTTGTTACAGGGCGAATCCGGCACCGGGAAAAGCCTGCTGGCACGCATGATCCATCAGAAAAGTGATCGCCGCGATGCACCACTGATCGAAGTCAATTGTGCAGCCATTCCCGAGGCCCTGCTGGAGTCGGAACTGTTCGGCCATGTTAAAGGCGCGTTTACCGGTGCGACACAGGATCGCAAGGGACGCATGCAGGCTGCAGATGGCGGCACCCTGTTCCTGGATGAACTCAGTGAATTACCGCTGCACCTGCAACCCAAACTGCTCAAGGCGCTGGAAGAACAAACCTTTCAGATGGTCGGTTCAGATGAAAACACCAATGTTGATGTCCGTCTTATTGTCGCCTCCAACCAGAACCTGCGCGAGCTGGTCGATACCGGAAAATTCCGCGCTGACCTGTATTACCGACTGGCCGTGATACCGGTTGAAATACCCGCCCTGCGTGATCGCCCGGGAGATATCCCCTTACTGATTCACTATATCTGCGACCAGCTGGTAAGCCGTGGCTACCCGGACAACCTCGAATGCGAGGATGATGCCATGCAACTGATGATGGATTATCCCTGGCCGGGCAATGTCCGTGAACTGACCAACGCGGTTGAGCACGGGATGATCCTCGCCAAAAAGGGGCGCGTCACGGCAGATTGCCTGCCCTTTGATATCCGCCACCACCATCAGGCTGCAACACCCGGAAACGTATCGATACCCCGATCAACCGAGACAGACCCGCACAAAAAGGAAATCCTCGATGCCCTCGCGAAAACCAGTGGAAACCGAGCCAAAGCAGCACGTTACCTCGGTATCGATCGCAGTACCCTGTGGCGCCGCATGCACCGTCTGAACCTGATTTGAGGAAATGATATTGACAATAATATTAGCTTCTGCTAATATTCACTTGAGGTGGTTTTATCAGGAGCAGAACATGATTATAGACGCATTCACCCTTACAGGAACCATCGTCGTATTCGTTATGATCGTCGTGACACTTCTCGCGTCAGGCTGCTGCAGGAACTAGCCGCCAACTCCACTCAATTCGACTTCTTGACAAACTTCGTCAATATCACGATCTGCTGACCGCTAACCTTGCCTTCAATGTGCTCCGGGTTATCGGCAACGAGGCGAATACCGCGCACCGCGGTACCCCGCTTGGCGGTGAAGTTTGCGCCTTTCACATCCAGGTCCTTGATCAGGATGACAGTATCGCCGGCTTCCAGTACCGCGCCATTGCTGTCAACATGCCTGACCGTATCCTCTTCGCTCTCCCCGCTAATACCGGACTTCGCCCAGGCCAGCGTTGCCTCATCCAGGTAGAGCATATCGAGCAGATCCTGTGGCCAGCCTTCCGCGCTCAAACGCGTCAGCATGCGCCATGCCATGACCTGTACGGCGGGCACCTGGCTCCACATACTGTCATTCAGGCAGCGCCAGTGGTTAACATCAACCTTTTCCGGCTGATCAATCTGCTCACGGCAGGTTTCGCAGATCAACACGCATTTAGCCTCACCGCCATCTGAATCCGGCGGGACTTCGTATACAGCGAGATTCTCCGTTGCACTGCACAATTCACACTTCGATGCACTACGCTCCCGCAGCGCTTTTTCAATACTCATCATGCCCACCCGGTATGTTTGTCAACCCACTTCAGACTGATCCAGTACCATAAGGTAATGGGTACCATCATCGCAAACCAGTCCCAGTCATCGATCAGGAACAGGCTGGCAACCCAGTCATGATCCGCAAAAAAGCCCGACCAGGGAATACAATAGAGCGAGAAAACAATGCAGGACCAGATCAGTAACATGGCCCCCCGACGTGATGAGATACTTGAAAATGCAAGATAGACCCAGATGGGCATATTGTCCGTCTTTTCCACGCTTCTGATTCCCCGATTGTTATCTTTTCAAAATTCATACTAAGCCCATAAAACGACCACAAACGCCAGCGCTGCCGGCAATGCCTGAACCAACAGGATTTTCCGGTTTGCAGTGAACCCGCCGAAAATACCGGCGATAACCACACAGGCCAGAAAAAAACCTTTTATCGTGTCGCCAGCCTCGCCTGCACACAAACCCCAGACCAGCGGCCAGAAAGCCATTATACAGACCCTGATTCATGGCTAGAACCTTTGAGGCCCTTGCTGCCTACCGGCCATGCCCAAAAACCCGCAAACCCGGCGGTTTATCCTAGAAAAACATCTCCAGTACAAGGAAATAGACGTGCAGCAAAACGACAAGCCCGACCAGACTATTGGCAATGAATGTCATTCTGTCTCCAGGGGATTAAAAGTTAGGGGAACTCCGATCAATTCGCCGGGATGAAGGTAAAGGGATTAATCCGAGTCTCCCCAGACTACTGCATATAGGCATAGCCAGCATGTTGCAACCTGACAATTTCGGCATCAGCCATTGGCACCATCTTCACGAAACCGTGTATGTCATCCGGCTCGTAGTTCAACCGCTTTGCCGCTGCGCGACACATTCTGAACTCTATCGTCGTTCCCACTGTCAGGCTCTGTGCACGACGCATAATGTCCGTGTATTTTGCGTATTCGTCAATAGCGAAAAACGGGATTGCGCTACCGTGAATCATCACAATGATCGAACCTTCCATGGGATCTGAACCCTGCAGCTTGTACAGGTAATTCACCCGGTCAAGCACACTGACAAGGTCACGCACATCACCCGATCTGACGTCATACAAAACCTTTTCGGGCGCGTACTTGATATCGAGCGTGCTCGCGCTTCCCCAGGGAGCCTCGCCCGCCCAGGACAGAGACCAGCAACCGAACAACAGGCATGAGGCCAGTGTAAGTTGTACAATTTTCATTCTTTCAACTCCTGTATCGATGAACTCACTGCGTTTTACCGTGGTATATCTCTCTGAGCGATTCAATTCTGTGTCGATTCACACCAAAATCGCTATGACCCACCCTGGATGCAGAACGTACATGGATAAGTTTCCGCTTGTCATCCACCCTTATCTCAACATCATCCACAAAACGAAAAAGAGTTGATGAAAAGCTTGCAGCCAGATAATCGTCGCCTTGGAACCGGATTTCCCCGCCAAGATGCTGGATAGCTTTGCTCAGTCGCTGGAAAGCATCGGAGCCTGTGTCATGACGAATAACAATCGGCTCAATGTAATGACTGACATCGTCTTTATATTCGCTACAGACACAATTCGGCGCGTCCGGACATCTTGCCAGGCGGCCCTCGATCAGTCCCGGCGCTTTCCCGCCGCGTGAACTGGCCGCAAGAAAATAGAATGCAATAAGCAGCGCAGCAACTAAACCGGCAAAAATGATCAAGGCTGTTTTCATTTAAACCCGCAGCGTATGATGGATTTGATCACGTTGCACAGGATCCACGCCGACCTCCTCCGCATAGTCCGGCCAGCGTGACACGGTTGCCTGCACTTCTTTCAGAATCGTCTCGGCGCGCCCGCGCTTCATGGACGCCGCTTTCGCGCAGGCCCTGAAGTCCTCCAGGGAGAAATCGTCGCGTTTACCGTTGAGGGTCATCTGGTGTCTGGAGGTCCATGTGCCGGAGGGGTTGTAACTGTAGGTCATATCGAAGGCCGGCGCGAGTGACCACTCGCCGGCCTTGTTCATCAGGAAGGCGATGTTCTTGACGTGGTCGTCCTGGTTACGCGCCACGATATTAAACACCATGCGGCGGAACTGCTGCTCGATGGCCTGCATGGGCAGGCCGAGTTGGCGGATAACCAGCAGCGCCTGTTCATAGCTGTACGCACCGGCCTGGTTGAAATCATAATGCGCCAGCGCGCACAGCGACTGCATGTGCAGTTTCCCGCCACCCGCAAGCCGGTCAAACCGACGGGTCATGAAATGCCGCCGACCGTTTTCCTCGAACAAGCGGCATTCACTGATATCGATACCGCAGTCGCGGACCATCCGGTAATAGGCGTACTCAATCACACCGTACCCCTGTGGGTCTTCGCGTTCCTTGTCCCGGTTACCGCTGACACCATCGAATTTCAGCAGCCAGTACTCAAAACCCTCGCCGTCCGGTACCTGACCGGCGCGCACTTCATGGGTGGACGGATTCCAGGCGATCACGGCCTTGGCGCGCGCGCCACCGGCCGAGGTACCGACCCGCAGAATATCGGTCAGGGCCTGTTCCCGGCTTTCATCGGCGAAGGACACCTGCAGATTATTACGATGTGTCAGTATTTCTGAAGCGAGCTCAACCAGCTTGTCAATCTGTATCCGGCTGGCCGGCCGGGCCTTCGGGCCGATCCCGGGCGCAAATTCCAGCGCGCCCATACCGCGCTCACCGGTGTAACAAAGTCGTTCGATCACATTGAATGCGCCCGGCTGCCGCCCCTGGGTAGCGAGCCAGGCGTCGATCAGAGCATGGCCGAACTTGTCCGGCAGCGAGTCCGCCAGCAATCCGGGTAAGCCGTAAAACGTCTTGCGGGGCAACTCGGGAAAGGTATAGACGCGGCGGGAAAGCGGCATGGTAATCGGTGAAACCTCGATACCACTTTGCACAAACGCCGGGTCGTACTCGAAGGCAGCCACCTCATCCCCTTCCGCCAGTGAGACCGCGCCAATGGTGCGTCCCCAGAGCCGGACCTCGGCAACGTGGCTCATGACTCGTCATCCCACGTCCAGGGCTTTTCCGGCGGATGCGAAGCGCGGCGCCCCGGGGCCCGTTGCCGCACCTTGCCCTTGCGCTTCAGCAATTCCATGGGGCCCGGCCTGGCTTCGGGGAGCATACTGTCCAGTCCGGGCAAACCATCCAGTACCCGCAGAATCCGGATCAGGCTCGACAGTTGCGCCGAGTGCCCGGCTTCCACCCGTTCCAGCGTGCGCTTGGCGATACCCGCCTGCTCGGCCACCGCCGCCTGGGTCAGCCCAAGATCGAGCCGGCGCCGCGTAATACGCTCGCCGAGCTCGGCGAGAATCGCCTCGTCTGTCAGTAAATTAGATATTTTCATAATCGTCAATATTAACGAGTTATTATCAATACAGTATCAATTTCGCTCTATTTGACGATATATAGACCACATCACAAACTATATCAAGTCGTTATTTATTACGATTTATTATAAATATTGTCTACTTTTCGCCATTACTGGCGAATTATATTTTTTATAGCGCCTAAATTGACCAGTTCTGGTCGGTGGCCTCCTCCACATACCATTGTTACGCTCAGCGTTTCCACCGCCTCGGTATTACTACTGGCAACATCGAGCCAACTCCGCCTCCATCACCTCATAACCCCCCAAATGCGCCCGCATCAGGCTCTTCCACAGCCGCCCATGATTCGGTACAAAGAAATGCAGCAACTCATGAACAATCACGTAGTCCCAAAGTGTTTCATCAAGGTCGAGCAACTCGGCATTGAAATTCAGGTGGCCGTTCGTGGAACAGGAAGCCCACTTGTTACGCATTGGGCGGACACCCAACCAGATTACCTTCACATCCAGCTTGTCGGCCCAGCGGTATACCAGTGCCTTGAATTTGCGCTTTTGTGATTCGTGCCGTTTCACTAGATCCTGTCCGCCTTGTCCAGCAGCGTGAACAGCTCCTCGACCAATGCCGTTACGCGATCCAGATCATCCATTTCAGCAAAAATGGCAAAGGTCACTTTCTTGCGCAATTCACGCAGGGATCGTTCGCTTTGCTTCCAGTTGGGAAGCTCGACAAACGCTTCCCTGATCTTGCGGCTCACGTCCTCGGCATGTTCAATCCCTGCATCGAGCAGCGTTCGATACACAAAGTATGTCAGCCCGTCAAAGCCTTTCTCGGCCTGCTCTTTTTTCCGCGCTTCGTTTTTCTCGACTGCCTTCAGCAACTCCGCCAACGCCTCGGCAGTGCTGGTCTGGCGGTTTTCAAAGCCCTCCTGCACCGCCCTTGCGCGCTCGGCCATGGCAATCAGGTACGGATCATCGCTTTCATCTTCCGCCTTCTTTTCAATGCTCTTCACCAGGTTGATGACCTTGCTTCCATCGCCACCCTGCTTTGAAACGATGTAGTCCACCGTCTCTTCATTGATCTCCAGCACTTCGGTGACGGGCTGGATATAGTCCGTCCCCACGTGTTGCTGCACCAGTTCGTTTGTCTTCTTCTGGAAGGCGCGATCCACCTGTACACGTTTGGCGTAGGCCTTGCGCACCACGTCATAGATCGCAGACAGGGTGCCATAGTCATCGATAAAGGGCCGCAGGAAGGCATCCGGCGAGATGATCTCGTAGAGCATCTCGATTTCCTTGTACTCCTTGAAAAAGGTCTTGCGCCGCTCCGGGTCACGGAAATGTTCGATCAGGGTATCGACATCCTTGTCATCGAAGTTGCGCGTAATCAGCGCCAGGTAATCCGGTGCCTGCTGTTCCATCTTGTTCTGGAAAAGCACTTTCAGCAGCTTGAGGTCCTTGACGATGGCGTTCACTTCTTCACTGTCGAAAGCGAGCGCCTTTTCGAGCTTGTCGAAAATGCCGACGAAATCGAGCACGAAACCGTGGGGTTTCACCATTTCGGCCTGCTCGTTTTCGTAAGGCCGGTTCACCCGCGCAATGGCCTGCAAGAGGGTATGGTCGCGCATCGGCTTGTCGAGATACATGGCGTAGAGCACCGGCGCATCGAAGCCGGTCAAGAGTTTCTCGGTGACGATAAGGATCTTCGGTTGTTGGTCCAGCTTGTTGAAGCTCTTGCGGATCTGCCGTTCTTTTTTGGGATCGAGGTGAAACTCCTTCAGTAATGCTGAATCGTTATTGTTGCCGGTATACACCACTTCGGAATACTCGGGCGGCAGGAACTCGTCCAGCGCGTGCTTGTAATGGGCGCAGGCCTCACGATCGACACCGACCAGAAAAGCCTTATAGCCGAGCGGCTCCACATTTTGCCGATAGTGCTCGGCGACGTACTGCGCCACCTTGCGGATACGGTCCTTGCCCTTGAGGAAATTCTTCAGGTTCACCGCCCGTTCGAGGATCTTGTTCAACTCCTCGATATCGGCCACACCTTCGGCCTCGGCCAGCGACAGAAACTCCCTGTCGAGCGTCTCGTGCGGCACCAGCATCTCGTTGGGCGCCAGGTTGTAGTAGAGCGGTAGCGTCGTGCCGTCCTGGATGCTGTCCGCGATGGAATACTTGTGCAGGTAACCCCGGTCATCCTCGCAGCCAAAGGTCTTGAAGGTGCCGCGCCCGTAAGCCGTCTTGTCCACCGGGGTACCAGTGAAGCCGATATAGCTGGCATTCGGCAGACCGGCCATCAGGAAGTTGCCCAGATCGCCGCTGGTGGTACGGTGCGCCTCGTCGATCAGCACATAGATGTTCGCGCGCGAGTTGAGGTTCGCCGGCATGTCGCGGAACTTGTGGATCATGGTGACAATGATGCCGCGGTAGTCATCGCGCAACAGCTTGTTCAGCCGCCGGATGCTACTGGCATGCTCCAGGTTGCCCAACCCCAGCGCGGCCAGGTTTTTGAGCATCTGGTCTTCCAGCTCGTTGCGGTCGATCATCAGCAACACCGTCGGCTTGTCCGCCTCCGGCGCCCTGAACAGCATTTCCGCCGCCTTGATCATGGTAAAAGTCTTGCCGCTGCCCTGTGTGTGCCAGACCAGGCCACGGGTGCGCCCGGCATCGAGGGCGCGGTCAACCACCCGCTCCACCGCACCGGTCTGGTGCTGGCGCAGAATGTACTTGTTGAGTTCTTCGTCTTTTTCCGCAAAGACAATGTAGTCTTTCAGGAAGCCAAGCACCTGCGGGATGGCGCAGAAGCTCTTGACCTTGGCCTCCAGTTTGCCGACTTCCTCGTCCTTCCAGTTGAAGATGTTCCGGCGCACGGTGTTCCAGGTTACGCCGTAGGAAAAACCGATGGCATCGGTGGCGGTGAAGACCTGCTCGGGCACGAACAGCTCCGGCGTCTCGCGGTGGTAGCGGCGGATCTGGTCCAGCCCCAGAGCAATCGCCTCATCCTTGTTGGCGTTCTTGCACTCGATTACCAGCACCGGGATACCGTTGATGAGAAAGACCACATCTTCCCGCGTGCCATAATGGCCGTTGTGAAAGGCCCACTCTTCGGTGACTTCAAAGACGTTGCGCGCCGGGTCATCGTAATCGATCAGGATCAGGTCGCGCTCGCGGCTTTCCTCATGATCGAAGAACTTGCCCCGGTTGCGCAGGTGATCGATGAATTCCCGGTTGCCGTAGATGTCGGTGTGGAAGTGGCGGAACTGCCCGAGCAA
>JALWRY010000253.1 GCA_027080445.1 Thiohalobacter sp.
ATAATGTCGCAGGAATCCCAGCCGAGATCGTCCATCTCTTCGCGCGTACACGGCAGCACCGGTGCAACGCCGAAACGTTTTGCCCAGTAGGGCCGGTAGGAGAACAGGGATTTGGGTGGCTGCATCGTGTGAAAACCTGGTCAGGCCGTTACGCCCGGGAAATAAACTCGCGGGTTTCGCTGTTGACCTTGATCACTTCACCCGGCGTCAGATATTCGGGGACCTGTACAACCAGCCCGGTGCTCAATGTCGCCGGCTTGGTGCGCGCGGAAGACGACGCCGCTTTCATGCCCGGCGCACACTCGGTAATTTCCAGTGCCACGGTCGCGGGCAATTCAATGGCCAGTACCGCGCCGTCAGCAATCAGCGCCGTCACCCCCTCCAGCCCGTCGGTCAGAAAATCCAGTTCCTCTTCCAGCATGTCATCGGACAGGGTGTACTGCTCGTAGCTGTCTTTATCCATAAACGTACAACCCTCACCGTCGCGGTACAGCATCTGCACGGCACGCCGCACCATATCCACGGGCTCGACCGACTCGTCGCCCTTGAAGCGGCGTTCAAACTTTTGCTGTGACACCAGGTCCTGGCCACGTACTTTATACAGCGTGCTGCCACTGCGCGACGACGGTGACTGTACCTGCACATGCTTCACCAGGATGTTCTTGCCATCCAGCTGGAACACCATGCCTTTTTTGATTTCATTAGCTTTCATCGGGGATTAGCCTGCGGTTTCTTTCTGATGGGCGCATTCTAACCCGGATATTGCAGCAGGTGGTGGCAAAGTACGCATCAGGGGAGGCCCGATTAACGCGTCATACCGGCGAAAGCCGGTATCCCTATCCCAGGCTACGGTCCGGAAAGGTGCTGAACCGCGTATGCCACACGGTCCAGCACCGTCAGGGCACGCGCAATCACCCCGGCGCTTCCTTCGCCACGCCCGGCAGTGGCCTCAACAATGAGACGCGCACTGGCGCACAGGCGTAACGCGCTCACGGGTCGGCCATGTCGCTGCCCGCAAGCAACCGGCTGTCCAAGCTGGCAACCCTCGGCGCGCAATCGCCGGTAGACTCGCGTGCTTTCTTCTCGTGTCAACGGGGTACCGCAGGGATGTGAAAGCGTAAAGGGAAACAGGGTCTGGATATGATCCCAACTTGTCGTCGCGACCAGCGGACGACGATCCAGCCCGTGAACTGCCAGCAGATGGAAAGCGGGGTCATTCCTCAAACGCTGCTGTACCACTTGTGAGAAATCCTGCAGAAACGTAGTCACCCTTGCCCCGGGTACGGCGCGGAAACGGCGCAGTTCCTCCAGCGCGGCTTCCCAACGCAACAGCAAGCCATAATTGGCCACAGGGTCCAGCACCCTGCCCGCCACCCAGTTGTCCGGCCAGTCGGCTCGCGCGGAATAGGCCCGCAGGGTTCGCGGCAATAACCGCTGCCGGAACCGCGCTGCAACGGCAGGCGGCACAAGCAAGGCGGCGGAGAACGCCGGGCCGGTGGCGAATTTGGACCCGGTCAGGGCAACCATGCAATCCTGTTCCAGGTAGGCATTCAGGGTCGCCGGCGCCAGGCGGAACTGGCAGGCATCGACCAGCACGTCGAAGGCCTGCGGCATGCGCCGGCGCAGGGCCAGCAGGCAGGCGGGACTCGGTGCGATCAAGCCGCTCTTGGAGACATCGACCATGTTCAGCAACACGCGTCGACCCTGCGCGACGGCTTCGTTCACCAGGGATTCCACGTCGGCATCCAGTGCCGCCGCCGGCCGTGGCGTGCCATCGTCATGGCGGAGTGGCAGATTCACGACTTCGTTAATGTACCGGCTGCCCACCGGACGACCGACTTTCACCGCATGCCCGAGCGCACTTGCACGGTTAAAGTGTCGGCCATTCAGCGCATGCGGCACGGAACTCCCGGTTTCCGCTGCATCCATCATGATGACGCGGGTGGGTTTTGCCGCCGTACCGCCGACCAGTTGCGCCGTCATCAGGTGCAGGTCGGTCCCTGAAGCGCCGAAGATCAGCGCCAGGCCTTTATGGTGCGACAACTCGCACAGCGCGATCAGCTCGCGACGGATGCGATTGAGTTCCCGGGCATAGGTGACCGGCCGTGGCGTGGTCTGCTCGCTGTCGGCCAGCCTGTCGCGCAGCCGCTCGGTTGCGGCAAACGCCGGGCCGGAAATGACCGAAGCCGTTGCCGAGCCGAATGCCAGTTGTGCCGGTGCCGGAACCGGCTGGCAACCGTACTGATTGGTTCCATGCCCCGGCGATAGTGCAATACGCATATCCCCGCCTTCCAGCAGTAATGCTTCGCTTGGTGGCAGGCCCGGCAACCCGGGCCGTTCCACACACTTCGACAGCGTGCTATGCGGCAGGGACTTGCGATCAACCCTTCCCATGCCCCTTCACCCCGGCGTATTCCGGCCCTTCGAATGAATCCAGCTTGCTCAAGGTTGAACCGGGTCCATCCGCTGCACCAGCATGCGCTGAAACGCGGCGAAGAGTTTTTCCATCTGCGGCCGCTTGTACGGGTAGGTCTCGATCGAATCCATGGCATGCACCACCAGGGCGCTGTCCACCTCGAAGATCAGCAGGTCACCGTCCGGGGTCTCGGCGCAATCGATGCCAAAGTAATCCAGGCCGACCCTGTCGACAATCGCGCCCAGGGCCGATGCGTGCCGGCGGGCAAAGCCTTCGTCAAACGTCGCCATAAAACGGGCTTCCTCTTCCCGCCTGGCATCATCCTCTCCCATCCCGGCATTCAGGTAGTGCACCATCCAGTGTTCGGAGACGGCCATATGCGCCACAAACGGCCGGCCATCGATAAAGACGATACGGTATTTACGGAATAATCCATCCGGCCCCCGGTAGTCGACAAAACGGGCGACATAGAATTCAGCCTCCGGCTGGCCCTCAAGATAGACAGCGATATCCGCCGAACTGTCGAGCTTGCTTAAACCACGACCCGCCTGTGAATCGACCGGCCGAACAATCAGCGGGAAATCGCCGTCACCAATAATCTGGCTGATGGAAACCTCACCCTGCCCGACAGCCGTCAATCGCTGTCGATCAATCCGCACCGTGTTGGGCAGGTCAATGCCGGGTAAGGCGCCGAGCAATGCACATGAGCCGTTGCGTGACAGCCTGGCGATGTTTGCCGGCGGGTTAAGTACCGGGCAACACCAGGGGGTGATGCCCTTTTCCAGTTCAGCCAGCAGGGGCTGCGTGCGGTCTGATTCGCCCACGGCGATAAATAACAGGTCGTGCTCCGGCAGTGCTGTCGGCGGCGGCGTGTCCGGCCCGATATAGAGCAGGTCCAGTGAGACCCTGGAGTCCTGTAGGAGAAATTCCAGTGGCGTGTTCGCCATCAGTTCACCTGTCGTCACAATGGCAAGCAGGCGCACGAGGGGCGGCTCAACACTCGTCGGGAGATGGAAGACTTGCTGGAGTTGCAAAGCCTCGGCCTGCATGGGCAGGGCGACATCCAGCTGTCCGCGCAGTTGCATGACGATAGAAAGATCCATCATGGCATTGGCGTCATCCGGGTTGGCCTGCAGGCGTTCCAGCAACTGCTGGCCGATGGGCGCCAGGTCCTGACCGGATACCGCCAGTTGCATCAGGGTGGGCAGACCGATGAAAGCCTCTGTCTGCGGTTGGATCGGGTTGTCTTCACATTGTACGCTTAATGTCATGCGGTTTTACTCCGTGGAATGGCCTGACTCAGTTGATCGCCGAGTTCAATCACTGCCTTGAGCAGCGTGTCGATATCGATGAGTTCGGTGCGATGGTTGACAATGGCCGCACGAATCGCGACCTGGTCATGGATGAGGGTGGATGACGGCGCGCTGACACCTGACTCTTGCAACGCAGAGACAATGCGGGTGTTGATGGCATCGGCATTGTCACAGCGGTAGCGGAAACACACAATGTTCAGCGACACCGGGGCAAGTAGTTCCAACTGTGGTTCTGCCTCGATACGGGACTGCATCTGCTGCGCCAGCGTGCAGGTACGGGAAATGATTTCACCGAGTTTTTTAGTGCCGTATACCTTGAGGGTAAACCAGGCTTTCAACGCCCGGAAACTGCGGGAAAGGTCGGGGCCGAAATCACAGGGCCAGGGCGACCCTGCCGCCAGCCCGCGCGTGTCCCTTTTGAGATAGCTCGCCGGAGAAGAAAAGGTCGCAAGGTGAAGCGCGCTGTCGCGAATCAGCACGAAACCGGCGTCGTAGGGTACCTGCCCCCACTTGTGGAAATCGAACGCCAGAGAATCCGCACGCTCAATCCCCCTGAGTCGCGGCGCTATATCCGGGGACAATATACCTAAAGCACCGTAAGCGCCGTCCACATGGAACCACAGTCCCTGCGCCTGGGCGATATTGGCCAATGCCTCCAGGTCATCAATGGCGCCGGTATCCACGGTTCCGGCGGTACCCGCAATAAAGAAAGGCGTCAGGCCTGCACGCCGGTCTGCCTGGATGGCCGCTTCCAGCGCCGCCAGGTCCATCGCGTAGTGCTCGTCCACGGGGATGACGCGTAGCGCCCCGGCACCAAGACCGGAAAGATCCATGGCCTGGGCGATGCAGCCATGCGCGCCGGCAGAAGTGTAGGCAACAAGGCGTTTATCACCTGCCGCCAGACCTTCCTGTCGTACGCCGATACCCAGCACAGCGGTGCGGGCCACCAGGAGGCTGATGAAATTCGCCATGGAGGTGCCGGTTACGAACAGGCCGCTGGCGGACTCGGGGAAGCCGAACAGGTCACGCACCCAGTGTACGACCTCGCGCTCCACCTCGATGGGCATCTGATCGCGCCCGCCAAGGTTCGCGTTCAGACCGGCCGCCAGCATCTCGGCCAGCATACCCACAGGGCTGCCACCACCGTGTACCCAGCCCATGAAACCGGGATGAGTATTGCCAACCGTGTAGGGCAGTATGTCCTGCATGAAGGATTGGTGAACAGCGGCAAGATCTGTCGGCGCCTCGGGAAGCGGTTTGCCGAAAGCGGCACGTCGCTGCCGGGGAATCGGCTGCCAGACCGGGCGTTCACGAATGTGCTCGATGTAGTCCAGCATGTCATCGAGCATGCGATGGCCCTGACCCCGCAACGCGCGCCAATCAGCCGGATCCAGTGTATTTTCGGTCAACTCCGCTGTCCTCTTGCTCGAATTTCAAGACATCATTCCGGGAACCCCGGGTTGGTTTCCCCAGACGGCATGCATCGACGCCTGGGTGGCTAGTGACAGATACAGCAATATCCATGCCGCAGACCTGGCCGGTTTGACGGGAACATCAACCACACTTTGCAATTATGAATTCCCTTTCACATCCTCTACCATAGCGCCGCCTGTTTAATCGAGGATCGTCCGTGCAGCAATTTATTCCCGGTCAACGCTGGATCAGCGTGGCCGAAACCCAAATGGGCCTGGGGACGGTCTTGTCCGTCGAACACCGCACCGTCACGGTCCTGTTTATGGCCACCGGTGAGACTCGCACCTACGCCCGCGAGACCGCGCCACTGACGCGCGTGCAGTTTGTCAGCGGGGATACGGTACTCGATGCGGACGGTAATG